>MVDB01000149.1 GCA_002050025.1 Desulfobacteraceae bacterium 4484_190.2 | reverse complement strand
CAGATGCTTGGCATTAAACTTCCCATCAGTGTACTCACCATACAGGCTATGGTGACGCAGCCGTTAAAACCCATCCTGAACCATGTGGTTTCTTCCGGCGCTTATCACGTATATTGCAATCAAACATTAAAAGGTGAAATTGCGACAGGCGCCCACATGGATCCCTGGCCCAATTACACGACACAAACCACGGCACATTACATCAAACATCAGGCCGAGGCGCTTTCTGAGATTCTTCCGTGTTTAAGAGGGGTTAAATTCATGCGTCACTGGGCCGGCCTGTCCGATATGACTCCGGATATGGCGCCTATCATGGATGGCAACAATCCCATTGAAGGATATTATATAGACTGCGGGTGGGGGTATTTTGGGTTCAAGTCCTGTGGGGTGGCCGGAAAATATCTGGCCCAGTTCATGGCAACCGGGAACTGTCCCGACATTCTGAAGCCCTTCAACCTGCGCCGCTTTGAGCAGCACCGGTTGATGGGTGAAACTGCGGCTCTTATGGATTACAGTCCTGACAATTAGGTGTCTTTATATGCTAAAATCTTAAAATTTATGTCAAGTTTTCTAAAAATTCATAATTCCAGATAGTTAACCCGTGATACTGGATACTGGTCACTGGGTACTTGATGTAGCGAAGCGGAAATCCCGTCTTTAGCGGGAATGGAATAAGGAATGTTTTTTCTTTATCCCTGCTGAAGATGGGATCTTCGACCAGCATCGAGCATCGAGCATCCAGCATCTCTATGCTTTAAGCAGTATATTTGATAAATGCACACAAACTCATCGGTTTGAGGCGGAGCCTCGCTGGACAATTGACTATTTGCGTTCCGCCTTGGCGGGATTCGCTCCATCATTTTATTTTTAAAAGGGAAAACTCTCATGGCTTTAACCATTACCTGTCCCATTTGCGGCAAAAGAAACGGTTATGAGTTCCGTTATGGCGGAGTAGAAAAAGGGCCAAGGCCCAACGAGGAAGGACTTACCCACACAAGCTGGTGTGATTATGTCCATATGAATGAATGTGTGGCTGGTATCCAGCAGGAATGGTGGTTTCACCGGGATGGCTGTGGAGTGTGGTTCACAACTTACCGAGACACAACAACCAACCTTGAAGTTGAGAAACCTGAGGTAGACCGATGAACCGGCTAAGCCAACTGCCGACCTTACGAATCAACCCAGCGGAAAAAATCTCCTTTAGTTGCAATGGCAAAATCTACCAGGGGATAGGTGGAGATACGATTGCCACAGCCCTTTATGCGAACGGCGTGCGAATATTTTCGAGGAGTATGAAATATCATCGCCCTCGAGGGCTTTATAGCTTGGATGGTGAAAGCAGCAATACCTTTATGCACATCGACGGTATACCCAATGTTTGCGCCGAAAAAACAGCCCTCAAAGAAGGTCTTGCCGTTAAAGCTCAAAATATTAAAGGCTCACCTGAAAATGATCTTTTGAGTTTCATGGATAAGCTGCACTGGGCTATGCCGGCCGGATTTTATTACCGCAGCATGCACAAACCTGCCATAATCTGGCCTTTTGCCATGAAACAGGTTCGCAAAATGGCCGGGCTCGGGAAAATATCCCCTTCTTTTATCATGCATGGGAAGTATGATGAGAT
The DNA here is from genome assembly GCA_002050025.1 of Desulfobacteraceae bacterium 4484_190.2. GTDB lineage: Bacteria > Desulfobacterota > DSM-4660 > Desulfatiglandales > Desulfatiglandaceae > 4484-190-2. Next base: position 6,318 of record MVDB01000149.1, on the reverse strand, counting down.
ATACCCACAAACGGATGTATGTATAATCGGGGGCGGTCCTGCAGGCATGTCAGCGGCCCTTGCTGCGGCCAAGCATGGACTGCGCGTAATCCTGATAGAAGCGCGCCCATGGTTAGGGGGGGGCTATGATTATCGTGCATCCGAATACGACAGTGGTATGCCACTCCATCAAAGAGCAAGAGATCTTGCAAAAAAAACTGAAGAGACACCCAATATTCGAGTCTTTACTTCTGCCGCCATGGTCGGAGCGTACAACAACAACCTAATTACCGCCTTTCAAGTCGGAAGTGAAAACGATCATTATAATGAAAGATATATCGAAGTCCGTGCAAAAAGCGTGGTCGTAGCCACCGGATGTATCGAGCGACCGTTGCTTTTTGAAAATAATGAACGACCGGGCGTGATGCAAATTGGATGCGCCCATCGTCTCGCGAGAACCTATGGCCTGCTTCCGGGCACAAAAGCAGTTTTCAGTATAGGCCATGACCTGGGCATTGAAACTGCCATCGACATTCATGATTTGGGCCTGAAAATTCTCTGCGTCGCCGACATAAGAGAAGATGGACAGAATCCCAAGTTGGTCGCCGCATTGAAGGAACGTAGTATACCTTTTTTAAGAGGATGGTTAGCAATAAAAGCCCATGGCAGAAAAATCCTAAAAAAGGTAACCTTGAGCACAAATCAAGGCACCCATCACCGGGAATATAATTGTGATATTCTGGTTGCCTCCGCGGGCATGACACCCATAACCGGTCCTTTAATAATGGCCAAAGCGGAACTAACCTATGACAATCACACAGGTTTTTTTCTACCCACTAAATTGCCGGCCAAGATGCATGCAGCAGGACGGTTATTAGGACTGAACCACCCCCTTACTATTGATGCATCCGGCCGACATGCCGGCCTTCTGGCCGCGGCCGATTGTGCCGCTGACGTTCAAGGGGAACTTAAGCAGGCTCATGAAATTCTCGACCAACTTCCTGGACCGGAAAGAGGCGCCCGTTTCGTGATACCCCCGGTAAAAAACCAAAAATGCTTTATCTGTTTTGATGAGGATACAACCATAAAGAATATTGATCAGGCGCTTCAGATGGGCTTCGATGTGCCGGAGCTGATCAAGCGTTTCACAGCGGCCGGTACTGGCCCCGGGCAGTGGGGAATCCCGGGACACAATCTACCACTCTACGTAGCGCAATGCCATGGGGATGTCGATGTATCTCCTAAGCCTACGATGCTTCGTTCACCGCTGGTTCCAACTTTTATAGCAACATATGCGGGCGCCAACCATGACATGTACAAACGCACACCGGTGCACGATTCTCAGAAAAAGGCCGGCGGTATCATGCAACGCATCGGTATATGGCGGAGGGCACGCTATTTTTCTGAGGATTTCAGTTGTCGGGATGAGATATTAAATGTTCGTAAAAATGTGGGTATGTTTGATGCTTCTACCCTTGGGAAATTCCGTATATGGGGCCCTGATGCATTAAAGGCCCTTCAGAGGGTTTACGTCGGAGACATGTCCAGGATACCCCCAGGCAAGGTGAAATATTCGGCCATGTGCAATGATGATGGGTGCCTTGCGGATGACGGCGTAGTGGTTAAGCGTGGCGAAGATGACTATTACTTTACGACTTCCACTTCCCGTGCCGAGAATACAGTAGAGTGGTTCAGATACCACACGCGGTATGACGGTTGGGATTTTCATATGGTCAACCTCACCGATGCCTTCGGGGTCATCAACCTGGCTGGACCAAATGCGCGGAAGGTACTTGAAAAAACCGCTGATACGGATCTTTCCAATGAGGCCTTCCCATTTGTGGGATATCGGGAATTTACCTTAAGTGAAACCATTCCCGTGCGCGCTATGAGGCTCGGATTTGTGGGTGAGCTATCCTACGAATTGCATGTCCCCTCATCATACATGCGGGTTTTATGGGATTTGCTCAATAAATCCGGTGAAGAATGGGGTATCCGCAACTTCGGCATGGAAGCCCAAAATGTTCTCCGTATGGAAAAGGGGCACATCATTATCGGCTCTGAATCTGAACAGCGCACGACTTTACACGATGTAGGACTCGGATTCCTGTGGTATAGAAAAAAACCTGAAGCCAAGACAGTGGGCTCTTTTGCCCTGAAGGATACAGAACAGCAGAAAGGACGCTTGAAACTTGTAGGGTTCAAGATGGATGATTCTTCCAGGACCCCTGAGGATGGTTCTATTATTGTAGATTCTGAGATCCGGGGGTTTGTCTGTACGGCACGTCACAGTTTCACTTTGGGAGAATCCATTGGGTTGGCCTTAGTGGAATCTCATCTCGCTAAAGAGGGAACTCAATTAGAAATCTTTGAGGCCAGTGCCGGTGACAAGCGCCTGAATGCGACGGTGGTGCCAACGCCTTTTTATGATCCTGAAGGGAATAGGTTACGGATGTGAGGGAAAAATAGTGGAAACCAATCAAAGGCATTCTCCTGTTTCATTCTTGAGTACGCCGGACCAAACAGAAATGCGTAATGGATGGAAGGTAGTCCTCAAATACAAGGATGAAGGGACAGGGCCTTTTCTTATAGACTTGAGCCACCGAAAAAGGTTGGATGTGCAGGATTCAAATCTTTCAAAATTCCAGCCAGGGGGAGTGACCATACCGGAAGTTCCCGGACAGTGCGCCTTTCAAAACGGGCTTCTCATAAACCGCATGAACCGAACCCAGGCAGCCGTATGGCATCTACTGGGAGATAGCCCGGATATGACCCAGGAGACCGCATATACGGAGGTAACCGAAGGGTCTATATTTCTTGCGCTTTTGGGATCAGAGTCAGAAGTGTTTTCCATCATGGAAAAGGTTACTTCTCAGGATCTCCGACAAACAGCAAATGAACCACCTTTTTTGATTCAAGGACCGATTTTCCATGTACCGTGTCAAATTGTAGTTTTTGATGAAAAAGAGAAAGGTTCTGCCATTCTTTTTACATGCTCAAGGGGGTATGGAATATCCATGGCACCGGAACTTCTTGAAGCAGGGGCTGAATATGGTCTCCGCCCCGCCGGAGAAAAGGCATTTAGCGCCTGGATTAAGAGTCTCATAGATTATTCACCGCAGAGGCGCGGAGATCGCTGAGTTTTTAGTTCTTCATCTCTGTGTCATTTGGTCTCTGCGGTAAATTAATAAAGAATAGAGCAACATCTCAATAAGCCCGAGCACACCGAACCCTTCCCCCTTTTGCAAAGGGGGATTGAGGCCTGCCCTGGCGCGACTTGGTGGTCATATGTCGTAACCAGACGAAGCCGTTATACTCGATCAGCCTCTCTCAAAACGTATCAAGGCCAGGTCTGGGCCAGGGGGGATTTTCGTAATACAGCCCGGAGTTATTGAGAACCTACAGAATAGAGGAGTAAAATATGGATTTAAAAGGTCTTTCAGGTGGACAATACCGGCCCCTCTCAGAAGAACAGGTTAAAACGATTCACGAAGCATCACTCAGCATCCTGGAAAAAACAGGGTTCACCTATGAATCCGGGCTGGATGACACCTTAACAATGCTTGAAAAGGCAGGCGTGACAGTAGACCGGGATCAATCTCGTATCTTTTTTCCCAGAAATCTGGTCATTGAACAGGCGGCTATAGCCCCCGAGCAGGTTATAATGTACAGCCGGGATGGTAAAAATGATCTGGATCTTACAAAGCATCGCGTTCATTTGGGCACAGGGGGGGCAGCCATAAAGATCCTCGATCTTGAGACGGGTGAGGCCAGATCCACCACCCTTCAAGACCTGTATCAAGTGACACGGCTGGTGGATCAACTGAACAACATATCAACTGAACAACATCCACTTTCTGGTAAGGCCGTGTATCCCGACAGATATTCCAAAAGAGGCCTATGACGTGAATGTATTTTACACGTGCTTAAAGGCTACAGCAAAACACGTCATGGCCGGAGTAAACGACGTCGAGGAGTTCCGTAAGGTGCTTGACTTGGCTTCCATGGTCGCGGAAGGGCTTGAAAAACTTAAAGAAAGGCCATTTATCTCCATTATTACCTCCTTTGCCATCAGTCCCCTGAAACTTGACACAGAAACAACTCTTATCATGCAGGAGGCCGTTCGAAACCGCATTCCGGTAGGACTTTCCTGCGCACCAATGGCAGGGTCGACTTCGCCCATTACTATGGCTGGCACTCTCGCCCAGATTCATGCGGAACAGCTTGCAGGAATCTCCATCTGTCAGTTGACAAATCCGGGGGGCCCGTTATTGTACGGGGGCATTCCCGGTATGGCCAATCTCAGAACCATGGGCTACCGGGGAGGAGGAGTGGAATGCGGTATGATGAATGCGGCGATTCACCAGTTGGCGGAATATATCAAGGTGCCTAATTACAACTCATCAGGACTTACGGATTCCAAGCTCCCTGATGCCCAGGCAGGCTGGGAGAAGGCAATGACAACACTGCTCGCGGCAATGGGTGGTTCCAATTATATCCACCATGCAGCCGGAATGTTGGAATCCATGCTCGCATTGGCATATGAACAATTCGTTATCGATGATGAAATCATTGGCATGAGTTGTAAAGTACTACAGGGAATTGATGTAGACCCGGAACATCTGGCCCTGGAAGTTATCGACTCTGTTGGGCCTGGAGGCAATTTCATGATGTCACCGCATACATTAGAGCATATGCGGCAGGAATACTTTGATGGAAACGGGGTGACCGATGCAAAGGGCCGGGATAAGTGGGAAAAGGACGGCTCTCAAGATGCCTTTGCAAGGGCCAGGGGGCTTGCTAAAAAATTGCTTGCAAAAGAAGAAAAATCTTATATTCCGAGAGAAATAGATCAGGCTATCCGCGAAAAATTTGATATACTGCTCTAACAAAACAAAGGAGAACACTATGCTCGATTCAAAAGCTATTATAGATGCCCTGGTTGGATGCGATGAGCCAAAGGTGCTGAGATTGGTTCAGAATGCCCTGGACGAGGGAGTAGAAGCCAAAGAGATTCTGAACCAGGGTCTTATTGCAGGGATGGACGTAGTCGGCGAAAAAATGGAGAACGAAGATATGTTTATCCCTGAAGTCCTGATGGCGGCTAAGGTTATGAGCGCTGCTGTAGGAATCCTGAAACCTCTTTTGGCCACAGAAGACATGAGCGCTATGGGGAGGGTAATCATCGGAACGGTAAAGGGTGATCTCCATGATATTGGGAAAAACCTCGTTGCCATGATGCTTGAAAGTGCAGGTTTTGAGGTCTACAACCTGGGTGTAGATATTTCTCCTGATAAATTCGTGTCAGAAGTTAATGAAAAAAATGCTAATATGGTCTGTCTTTCAGCGCTTCTGACCACAACCATGCCCATGATGAAGCAAACCATCGATGCGGTGGTTGAAAGTGGTCTAAGGGATCGGGTCAAGATCATGGTAGGCGGAGCCCCTGTCACTAAAAATTATGCAACCGAAATCGGAGCTGACGGTTATGCCTCTGACGCGGGATCAGCCACTAAATTGGCCAAAACATTATTGCAATGAACCTGACGGCTATGGCCATGGCAACAGATTCGTAACATCTCAATAGAGAATTGAAATTCGGGCAAGCAAGCCACGGGGGTTTTTGTGAGGAGCTCGTACAAACAATAAAGCCCAAAATCCGTGCCTTATGGCACATATTTTGGGCTTTTCCTTAAACATAAGCCGTAAAACGAATTGTACGATAGCTGGCGCCCTATTCTGTATTTACAGTGGCCTCCAGTGCCATGGCTATTTTCTTTTTAAGTTCTGTCAAATCAAAAGATTTTATGACATAGAAATCCGCGGCAATAGATTTCATATCCTCCTTAAAGGTGTCGTAGGCGGTGCAAAGGACAACTGGCATAGTATAAAATTTGTTTCGAATGTCTTGCAACAGATCAAGCCCATTATAGTCCACCATCTTGATATCCAGAACCACCAGGTCCGGCTTTTCCTCTTCGATCTTCTCCAAAAGCTGGTAACCGCTTTCAGCAGTTATCACCTCATAACCAGCCTCACTCAATTCCTCTGAATACAGATATCGGATATGTTCTTCATCGTCCACAATCAATATCTTTGCCATAATCTATTCTCCTCTATTTCAGAACCTCAAAGATGTGTTGGAATCAGTAATCATAAAATCCCTTGCCCGTTTTCCTGCCAAGCCAACCGGCATCCACATATTTTCTTAAAAGTGGACATGGCCGGTATTTAACATCACCCAAACCCCGGTGCAGGACCTCCATGATGGCCAGACACGTATCCAGACCGATCAGATCAGCCAGTTCCAGAGGGCCCATGGGGTGATTCATTCCTAAT
>MVDB01000148.1 GCA_002050025.1 Desulfobacteraceae bacterium 4484_190.2 | reverse complement strand
CCGGAACGTTGGCAGAAATCAAGGCGGAGCCTGACCAGTCAGGTCTTGTCACCCTTGGAAAATTTATCCTGGGTCTGTACCATCCTGGTGCATTAATTCTGTTAATTTAATCTATTTCTGAGGAGGGACAGTATTCATGCTGAATAATGATTTTATTGTTTCAATTGTTGCAATCGTAGTTCCTCTGGTGGAAATTCTTGGCATCATCGCAGCTGTTCATGCGATCATGAATGTAAGGACATCCCAGGGCGCCATTGCCTGGGCTATTTCGCTGGTGACCTTCCCCTGGCTGGCATTGATTCTTTATGCCATTTTTGGCCGCAATAAATTCAAAGGATATGTTCTGCTGCGCAGTTCCAAGGATGAAGCTATTCATCATGTAAGCGAAGATATAATAAGAAAAGCCACTGAAAACAGACTGATCCGGGAAGGTATTTCGGAATCTGAAACAGCTTTGACCCGTCTGGCTGACCTCCCAATCACCCGCTATAATAAAAGCCAGTTGCTTGTGGATGGTGATGAAACATTTCGGGCTATTTTTGAAGGTATGGATTCAGCCAAGGATTATATCCTGGTGCAGTTTTTCATCGTTAAAGATGACGACCTCGGTAAGAAATTACAATCCAGGCTCATTCAAAAGGCCAGGGAAAACATCAGGATCTATTTCCTTTATGATGAAATAGGCTGTCATAAATTACCGAGAAGGTATATCCAGGAAATGGAAAACGAGGGAATCGTCATCTCTGCTTTTCACACAACCAAGGGGAAAACCAACCGCTTTCAGATAAATTTCAGGAACCACCGAAAAATCGTCGTTATAGACGGTAAAACTGCTTATGTGGGCGGACACAATGTGGGTGATGAATATGTATCAAAACACCCCAAATTTGGCGCATGGCGCGATACCCACGTCAAAGTAGAGGGCCCCATTGTAAAGGCAATTCAGTTCTGCTTTATCGAAGACTGGTATTGGGCAAAGACCAGTATCCCCGATCTAAACTGGGAATTCCGGAAGGCCGAGAATGGAGCTGAGGAAACCCTTATGATCGCTTCGGGCCCGGCCGATGCCCTGGATACTTGTGGTCTAATGTTCGTCCAAGCTATCAATATGGCCAGGGAACGTATTTGGATTGCCAGTCCTTATTTTGTCCCCGACCAGCAAATTCTCAGCGCATTGAAACTTGCTGCCCTAAGGGGTGTTGATGTGCGCATCCTTCTTCCGCAAAAACCGGATCACCGTACGGTGTATCTGGCGTCCTTTTCCTATTATCAGGATACTCTTCCTCTCGGAATAAAACTATACCGTTATACTGCGGGTTTTATGCACCAGAAAGTCTTCATTGTCGATTCGACCTGCGCTGCTGTCGGGACTGCTAATTTGGACAATCGGTCTTTCCGCTTACATTTTGAGCTTACTCTTTTGAACTATAGCTCAACCTTCATTGAAAAAGTGGAGGATATGCTGATCAAGGATTTTGCCCTCAGCCGTGAAGTGAAATTGGCAGAATATACAGAACGATCGTTTTTCTTTAAGCTGGCCGTTCGTTTGACAAGATTGCTTGAGCCGGTATTGTAGACTGTTTGTGTAGATAGTGAAGTTTTCGATAAAAACATTGCGATACATGATGAATATGATATGTTTTCCTTAATTTTTTTTGCAATCTGTTTGCAGTTGAAAAGGCATAAATAGACAGACCCATGGGCATCGACCTGCATATTGATTGCTGATACTGAACTACAGGATGATTTCAAATCTTATAATACGTAAGCAAGCACTATTCATTTGTTTTTGTATTTTGTTTGCAGCTTTTTCTTTCCTTTTAATTCCCAGCAGCAATGTAAAAGCTGGTTATCAAGGGCCTGAAAACATTGACACTATGTGGGACGGATGGACAAATATAACGGAAAAAGGTATTCAAGACCCTTTAATAAGATGGCACTACTACTGGAAAGATGGCCTTCGCATTGACAGCCCCGAGAAAAATTTTACGCTCAGGACCAACTTATCAATCATGGTCGATGGTGGCGACATTGGTGCTGATGATGAGTTACAAAGGGCCTTCCCGGATCTGGAAGGCCCCAATGTGGAGTTTCGCCAATTGCGGGTGTCTTTTTTTGGGACCTTATATGATTGGGCGGAATTTAAACTTAGTATTGATTTTGCCAATGTGCGTGATATCAAAGACGAATGGATTCGATTTACTAAGATACCCTATATAGGACACTTCACTGTGGGCCATATGAAAGAGCCATTTTCGCTCGAAGATTGGACGAGCGGAAAGTCCAGAACCTTTATGGAAAGGGCCTTACCCACTCAAGCGTTCGCGCCGGGCCGAAACTTTGGGATCAGGCGCCACACCACCGCATTAGACCAGCGAATGACCTGGGCACTGGGGGCTTTTTTAAACACGGGTTCTTTCAGTGATATGGGAGATTCTAAAGAACAAATAGATGAGGCCAATGGCTGGGATCTCACCGCGCGCGTCACAGGCCTTCCTTGGTATGAAGAAAATGGGAAAAAGCTTATCCACCTGGGCCTTTCTTACAGCCACCAATTTCGGGGTAAAGAGGATGTCGGGGAGCAATTCAGGGCGCGTCCGGAATCGTGGCTTACGGACGATAGACTTGTGGATACGGGCGAATTCTTTACCGACTCGGCGGATCTTATAGACGTAGAATTTGCAATTGTGAATGGCCCTCTCTCCTTCCAGGGGGAGTATTTTCATGTATTAGAGGACTCGGATGCAATGGGCAACCCCAGTTTCTGGGGATTTTATCTGTTTGGAAGTTACTTTATTACGGGCGAACATCGCAATTATGGCAGAAAAAGTGGTACTTTTTTCCGCCTGGAGCCAAAGCATGACTTCCGTCCGTTTAAGGGAGGATGGGGGTGCTGGGAGTTGACGTCTCGGTTTTCTTATATAGACTTGAACAGTGAGGCTATCAGGGGCGGAAAAGAATTCAATTTTACGGCCGGCCTGAACTGGTATCTCACCAAGAAAACCCGTTTTATGTTTAATTATATCCGGGCCAAGGTCAAAGACCGCGAAATACACCCTGCGGTTGAGGATGGAAGCGCAGACATCTTCCAGGCTCGTTTCCAGATTGAGTTTTAAAAAAAATCTACTCGAAATTCTATTATCAGTCGAGGCAAGACAATCAAGGAATGAACAGACAATCAACCAAGGGCAGTCAATCAAGGGGAGGAAAACATGGTACATGAACTTGCCGGAAAACCGGTGCCGAGATCACTACTTGCCAATATTCCACGGCTTGTCTCTGCTTATTACACTCATAGGCCCGATGTCACGGATCCGGCCCATCGTGTGGCCTTCGGTACTTCGGGGCACCGGGGATCGTCACTTAAGAATAGCTTCAATGAGGACCACATCCTGGCCATTTGCCAGGCTATCTGCGAATACAGAAAATCTAAAAACATTACCGGCCCCATGTTTATAGGTATGGATACACACGCTCTGTCAGAGGCCGCTTTATCTACTGCCATTGAGGTATTTGCAGCGAGTGAAGTCACGGTGATGATTCAGAAGGATTTTCGGTATACCCCCACCCCGGTTATCTCTCATGCTATCCTTACTTACAACCGGGGCAGGGGAGAAGACTTTTCTGATGGTATTGTCATTACCCCATCCCACAATCCGCCTGAGGACGGCGGATTCAAATACAATCCCCCTGAGGGCGGACCGGCGGACCCGGAGACGACCAAAATTATCCAGCAGAGAGCCAACGAAATTTTGGGGGATGGGTTAAAAGGGGTGAAGCGGATGCCCTTTGAGAAGGCGCTTAACGCGGAGACCACCAAGGAGTATGACTACATTACTCCTTATGTAAAGGACCTTGAGAACGTTATTGACATGGAGGCCATTGCCAGAGAAAGACTTAAGATCGGCGTAGATCCGCTGGGCGGTGCAGCCGTAGATTTCTGGGATCCCATTGCCGAACGCTATGGGTTATCTATTGAGGTGGTAAACTGGGCCGTTGACCCGGCTTTTTCTTTTATGACCCTGGACAAAGACGGGAAAATCCGTATGGACTGCTCTTCACCTTACGCCATGGCTGGTTTGATTAAACTTAAGGACAAATTTGATATTGCATTCGGCAATGACACGGATGGGGACCGTCATGGCATTGTGACTAAGGGTGCAGGGCTTCTGAATCCGAACTATTATCTTGCTGTGGCCGTTTGGTACCTGTTCCAAAACCGGCCCGGCTGGGGAAACGACGCTGCGGTTGGGAAAACACTGGTCTCAAGTTCCATGATCGACCGGGTTGCCGCGCATCTGGGGAGGAGTCTCTCCGAGGTGCCTGTGGGCTTCAAGTGGTTTGTGGATGGGCTTTTGGATGGGTCCTATGGATTTGGCGGCGAAGAAAGCGCCGGGGCTTCATTTTTGAGAAAAGACGGTACTGTTTGGACCACGGACAAAGACGGGATCATTATGGATCTGCTGGCCTGTGAAATCACAGCCAGGCTCGGCAGGGACCCGGGCGAAATATACGAGGAACTCAAGGAGAAATTCGGGGACCCGGTCTATGAGCGTATTGATGCCCCCGCCACAGCCGAGCAGAAGACGGTGCTTAAGGGGCTTTCTCCCGACATGGTCACAGCAACGCATTTAGCCGGAGAGCCTATAATAGCTAAACTAACCCACGCACCAGGGAACAACGCGCCCATCGGTGGTTTGAAAGTCGTAACGGAAAATGGCTGGTTCGCAGCTCGACCCTCTGGCACTGAGGAGATATACAAGGTTTACGCGGAAAGCTTCAAGGGGAAAGCGCATTTAGAGAGAATTAAAGAAGAGGCGCTGGCAATGGTCAATGCTGCCTTTAAATCAGCATAATTCGTGATTTTCACGGCATGCTGAGAGTGTTAAGTTAAATAGTAAAGAACATTTTGCCACAATCAAGTTGTTCGGCAGATCTATTGATTTTTCAAAAATTCTTCAACAGTCAGCTTAATGTCCTTGGCAATTTTCTTTAGCAAAATAGGCGATATATCCCTGTCAGCATGAAATGGCACAGTCGTTCCTCTACCATCTCGATGACGAAATTGCTTGTGAGTACCAATAAATTCACCTTCAATCTCCGGATCTCCGTCTTCAAGAAGCATTTCAATTACCTCTTTTAAGTTCTTGTTTAATTCATCTAATGTTTCTATGTCGTATAATTTTACAAGCCTAACATGGAAAAAGGCAAGCCAAAATTCAGACTCGATCCCAAGTTAGGGTTTCTGGATGAGGCTAGACAAGTCCTGCGTTATCACCATTACGCCTATCGTACCGAGCAGACATATTGTGACTGAATAATATGATACGTGAAGTTCCATGGGGTAAAAAACACCTGTATGATATGGGAAAGGCCTATATCGAAGCGGTTTTGAGTCTTCTCGCGACGCATGGGATGGCCTCAGCGTCCACATGCAGCGGCAGGCGTTGAACGCCATGGTCTTTCTTTACCACAATGTTCTGGATAAGCCGATTGATGGACAGATTGAGCCTGTCAAGGCCTGACGCCTTTTTTTGCAGGGAAACGTCAAAGTCATAAGAAATGCAAGGAGTCATGATCACGAAAAATATATTTCGTCATTAAAAAGTAAAAATATCGACTAACCTGATAAGATAATTA
>MVDB01000147.1 GCA_002050025.1 Desulfobacteraceae bacterium 4484_190.2 | reverse complement strand
ATTTGCAGTATGTGCCGAATCCCTAACCCGGAGTTCTCGCTCGGCTAATTCGCTTTACCTCTGGTAACTTTTTCTGTGTTAAAAAATGGTAAGTTCTCAATAAGTACGGGTATCTTTAGAAAAAATCCCCTTTTTCAAAGGGGGAAGCTAAAGGAATGCCCTACCTTTTTTGACAATTACCTAAGAGGCTGTCCAAACCACTCAGGCAAGCAGGCTGTTCCAGTCGATGGTCTTGAAGGTTTTATGCAGGTAGTGATCATCGTCGACAATATGGAATGAGAGGTTAAGGAATGTTTTCTTTGCAACGGGTTCCACTTTTGCCAGGGGTATAACCTGGTCATCCTTACCGTGGTAGATCCAGACAGGAATGGAAATCTGTTTTCTGTTCGGTGCAAATTCTAATAGATTAATTGCCGGGGCAAGGAGGATTATCTTTGCCACCTGGTGTTCATGCTCCATGGCAAAAAGAGATGCCATCAATCCTCCAAAACTGGAACCAACAAGTCTTATGTCTGACTTGCCGGAAAGTATTCCTTTGAGTTTCTTCATCCGTTGTTGGAGATTCCCTTTAAAGGTGTCGATAATCATGTCGGGGAATTGCTCCCGGAAGAAGATGGACTTCGTGCCCCGGTTACTGCTTTCAAGACCGTGTATAAATATTTTCTCTGACATAACTATCTAACGAATCTCAAGGATCTCATATTCCTTGATCCCTCCCGGTGTTTTGGCCTTTATCTCATCACCTTCTTCTTTGCCTATCAAGGATTGGCCCAATGGGGATGTCACGGATATCTTGCCTTTTGCAGGATCAGATTCATAGGGCCCGAGCAGTTGATACTCCACCTCTTCCTCGGTCTCCACATTGTATAATAATACAGTGCGCCCAAAGACTACCCGATCTGCAGGACTCTGGTCCAAATCGATCACCTCAGATGTCGCGATTACTGACTTTAATTCATTAATCCTTCCCTCAAGAAAAGACTGCCGTTCCTTGGCTGCGTGATATTCAGCATTTTCGCTGATATCACCGTGGCTCCGTGCCTCTGCTATGGCCCGGATATTTTTTGGCCTCTCGACCTTTTGCAGGTTGCTCAATTCATCTCTTAGTTTTTCAAGCCCGTCTTTTGTAAAAGGAATTTTGTCCATATTATCTTCCTCATTTAGAATATGATTTTTTAAAATAAGTTTTACAGGTTGAAAATAATGGATTTATTAATCCCTTAAACCATCCCGCACTATCAGGACGGTCCAAGCTTTGCCATGCGTGTCCGCTCATACCCCCAACCCGAGGGCCGCGCCTACCTCGCTGATAATAAGGGCAACAAAATAGGCGACAATCAGATTAAAGCCGATAGAAAATCCAGCCCATTTCCACGAACTTTCCCTTCGGATCATGATAACAGTCACAATACAGGGAACGTATAGCATAGTAAAAATTATCAGGGTAAAGGCCACCAGTGGGTTCCAATCGGGATTGTTTTTGAGCCTTTCAGACAGGGAACCGGCTTTATCCGGATCCACATCGCCTAAAGAATAAGCAGTCCCTAAGGTAGAGACTACAACTTCCTTGGCAGCAAAGCCTCCCACAAGGGCAATATTTGTTCGATAGTCAAAACCCAGGGGCCTTGTAATGGTCTCCAACCGTTGGCCAAGCCATCCGGCAATGGTGCCTTTCAGGGCAGACTGCTGTTCCTGTACGCCCACATTTATTATGTCGTGTGTATAATTAATATAACATGCTGCCGCATTCAAAAGACCATCACCAGTTTCCTGCTTTGAAAGCCTATCGCTTTCGAGAAATAGCACTGCCTTTACCAACGACAACAGGGCTTGTTTATTCGAGTCCGCCAAGGGAACCCTATCATTTTCTTTTGTAGCCTTTGAATATGAGTCATAAAGGTCGTTGAGACCCGCAAGTCCTTTTTCGTCTTTAACCCATTCATTGACATCAGGAGAAGCCAGGAAAGACTGGGTGAGTCTTATGCGTTGATCCTCAAAAGATCTTACCTGCTCTTTGGAAGGCCCGGGAAAAGTCATCATTACCCACAGGATGATAGAAAATCCCAGGATTACTGTTCCGGCCTTCTTGACGTATTGCCATGTTCTTTCCCAGGTATGGATCAAGAGCCCCCTGAGGGTAGGCATGCGGTAGGGAGGGAGTTCCATTACAAAGGGCGTCTTGGGGCCTTTGAGAACCGTTGCGCGAATAAATTTGGCGGCGAACAACGCAAAGCCCCATGAAAGGAGGGTAAGGTAAAACATCATACGGGCCTTGTGTGCGGGGAAAAAGGCGCCAATAAGCACAGCATATACGGGTAATTTCGCCCCGCAGTTCATAAATGGGACCACGAGAAGAGTGGCGATCCTTTCTTTGGGATCTCTCAATGTCCTCGCAGCCATAACACCTGGAACGGCGCACCCCCCTGATATCCCGCCACTTACGATAAGGGCCATAACTGAATTGCCATGAAGTCCGAACCACCTAAGGATTCTGTCCAGCATGTACGCTACCCTCGCCATGTATCCGGAGTCCTCCATAATAGCGATGGCGAAGAACATGAACATGATGAGGGGGACAAAGCCCAGAACGCCACCCACGCCGTCAATGATCCCTGAGGTGATCAGTGACTGCAGGTATCCCGGTGCAATAACAGACGAAGCCACATTATTAAGGCCATCAAAGAATGCCTCAAACCACCCGACAGGAGCCTCACTCGCTGAGAAGGTGAATACGTAGATTACATATAGTATGGCCAACATAATGAGGGGGCCGATGATCCGGTTTGTTAATACCTTATCGATCTTATCCGAAAGATTAAGTCGAGCTTCAATCTTTCTCTTGACCGTTTTTTTTGTGATACCGGTAATGTATCCGTAGCGATGGTCGGCAATTATACCCTCCGGTTCTTCCTCGAGGGTGTCCGTTATATGCTTAGAGGTCTTTTTGCAGATGGCATCAATTCCTTGGCCAAGACTGGGGTCTCTCTTCAGCAACTCTATGATCTGGCTATCACCTTCGAGGCATTTGAGTGCCCTCCATCTGGAAGGGTATTTTTTGTTAAAAATCTTGGATCCCTCAATGATGGGCTCAATTTCATCCAGGCTCTGGTCAATGTCCGTGCCATAGGATATTACCGCCGGATGCCATTGTTGCCCTTCTTGTGCTACTTCCAGAACCTTATCGAGGAGTTCCTGAATCCCCCTGTTCGATCTGGCAACAATGGGTACGACAGGGGTCCCGAAGAGTGTGGATAACTGCTGGTGATCCACACGAATGCCCCTGGACTCTGCCACATCCACCATATTGAGGGCAATGATCAGGGGAATTCCCAGCTCTTTGAATTGGACGGCCAGGTAAAGGTTCCTGTCCAGATTGGAGGCGTCCACGATATCGACAATCAGATCGGGCCTTTCGTTGACCAGGAAATCTCTGGCCACAATCTCTTCCAGTGAATAGGCGGTCAGAGAATAAGTCCCGGGCAGATCCACCACTTCAATTTTACGTCCTTTATGGGTGACATGTCCGACCTTCTTCTCTACAGTGACACCCGGATAATTGGCAATCTGCTGTCTGGCACCGGTAATGGCGTTAAAAACAGTGGTTTTCCCTGAATTTGGATTTCCTGAAAGTGCAATGACGATCTTGTTTTTCATTGTTTTTTTATTGTTCATCTATCAAAAGACCTTTAGTCAGGATTACCCCGCATTTTGCGGGGCAGGCATGGATCTACAAGGTTTTATAATTTTCTACTGTAAACGAGATTAATCGTAGCATCTAAATAACTCCAGGCATTCCGACTGCTTCCGCCTTTTGCAAAGGGGGACTGAGGGGGATTTTATTGGCTTGCCTCTTTCGTGGCGTGAATTATCCTCGTTCTTTTAACTATGCCCTATGCCTATGCCTTATACAGGTTACTATTCGTCTACCTCTACCATGATATGGTCTGCCTCATTATTTCGAAGTGTCAGGACATAATCCCTGATTTTAACAGCCACGGGATCCTTAAGTGGTGCACGTCCCTGTATCTGAATAGGCGTTTCCTGCACTAGACCCATTTCTCTTACCCTTCTACCAATATCACCCGAAGCAGATACCTTCTTAATAACGCCTTTCTGATTATTCGACATCTCACGCATTTTAATAATTTTTTTCATGTCCATTACCTGCCTCAAGCTTCGTTATGATCTCTCTTTTAGGTGATGACGAACCTGCGAGAAAGTCTCCGGGGCCGCTACCAGTAAATGATCACCGATCTTTCGGCCATCTAAATAATCATTGAGGGAAAACTCGCCGCCGTCTATTCTAAAAATTTTCCCGCCTGCCGCTTCAACAATTATACTGGCAGCAGCCAGATCATGGAAAGACTCATTCGCAACAATAGCAGCCTCTGCACTGCCCTTGGCCACGTAACACATATGAGCAACAGTGGAGCCCATGTTACGGATTTTCCCTGGAAATGTGGAATAATAATGGTTGTGGAACCGGGAATAGGTTAGAAGAATACTCTCATCATTAATACTTTCTTGAGTGGAAACGTGAATTTCCTCTTTCCCTCGAAATGCTTTATGTCCTACCTGGGCATAAAAAAGTTCGCCAACTACAGGCATGTAAAATGCTCCAAAAATAGGCCAAAAATTTTCTAAAAGGGCCAAAGAAGTTCCCCAGATGGGAATTCCCGCCTGGAAATTGGCGACTCCGTCCAGTGCATCGTACACCCAGAGATACCGTTTGGCCTCGTGGGTGTATTCCTTATCCTCCTGATTATTCTTAAATATCCGATGTTCGGGAAAATGAGCCTGCAGTTGATCTTGAAAGAATCCAGTCAAGTAGAGTTCAGCCTCTGTGACCAATCCCTCATCAAACTTAACCCCAGGATCTCCTTTTCCATAATAGGAGAGGGCCTCCTCCCCAGCACGGCGGATTGCATCAGTAGCAAATTGTTTTAAATCTTCAATTCCATGTTCTTTCGAAACCACCATTTCCTCTCCTTTCCCTGTGGGAATTATTTCGTATTTACTCAGGTATTTCTTTTTTCGTAAAAATTAGCCGCCTATTTTTGACAGGATTAATCCCGCTTACAGCGGGAGATTATTTTAATCTTGTAAATCAAAAGACTTATCTTGTTTTTGATTTACTGCGGGGTGTTCAAATAAAAAGAACTGTAAGAATTAACCATAACGTTGCAGACCTGCACTTAGGAAAAACGAGGCCTATTTACGCCATATGTGACTGAGTACAGCCGCAGATACTGTCCTCCGGTGTGAGCGTAGCGTTTTTAAGCGGTATGGGTTTGCAACGCTAGAGTTTATCCAACTATAGCCATGACTATACGGAGGAAAATACTAATATTATTTTAACACAGGATTAATAAAATGGATGTACACGACAAAAAGATCTTGATTATCCTGTTATCCTGTCTAAAAAATAACTGAGCAGTTGAGCTATTCCTATCCCAAAATGGATCTTGAAACAATAGTTTTTTCCATCTCCTTTGTGCCTTCAAAAATTTCCAGCACCTTAGCATCCCTGTAAAGTCTCT
>MVDB01000146.1 GCA_002050025.1 Desulfobacteraceae bacterium 4484_190.2 | reverse complement strand
ACTCTGCCATCAATTTCGGCCACAAAACTGGCATTTTTATCGCTTTGTACCTGCTCTTCAATGACTTGCCTGAAATCAATTTTAGCAGGCGATTTTGTAATGGCGGCCATAATCCTGCCAATATCATCCGCGTCTTTGATCTTGATTCTTCTTATGAGAAAGTTAGCCGGCAAGTTATCCATTTTTCTCCGTATTGCCTTCTTTAATCAATCCTGATTATCTTGACTCGGCATCCGACCCAGTCCGGTGGGAGATAGACCCTGCCACTGTTTCCACTCAGCTTAACTGCCTTTTCTACCATCTCTTCGCCGTAGACCTCGAACTTGACCTTACCGCGCTGCATTTCATCGGTCATATCCTGGTCATTTTTTATTTTTTTTCCGTTGGACATTTTGTCAAAATTCTTTGATACCACATAGAAAAGCCCGTAAAGACATTAACAACCTGAAATTGCCAGGAAATAAAGGCTAAGCCTACCCTTGATAACATAAAAATATATTTAGAATTTAGCTACAAAGTAGCTACATGTCAAGAAAAAAATGATGATAACACGATATTCTTTTGCGAAGACTTTTCTTCTCTGGTATGTTGACTTCGTTTAGTTCCACAATTGGAATTACGTAATACGGGGTTTAAATACAGGCTTAAGGCGAAAGGCGAAAGATGAATCCAGCAGATGATAAATATCTTACTCCAACAGCCATCATAGACAGCGATCACAAGGCGATTATCGCGTATGCCAGGGAGATAATCCGCGGAAGCAAAGATCCTGTCGAGCAGGCTATTAATATATACTATGCTGTCAGGGATGGAATCTGGTACACCCCCTATTATCCTTTCTATCTTCCCGAACATTACCGGGCCAGCAATGTTTTGAAAAGCGGCCGGGGTTACTGTGTATGCAACGAATTCCTGGGCACAGATTTGTTTGTGTATCATGGTTTTGTGGAATTTTATCTTAAGGAAAAATGGGTCAAGGCCACACCTGCCTTTAACGTGGAACTATGTGAAAGGCACGGAGTCGCCCCACTTGAATTCAATGGCCTTGAAGACTCCATTTTCCAACCTTACAGCCTGGAAAAGAAGGAGTTTATGGAATATGTAGCAGATTATGGAACCTACGCTGATATCCCGGTTGATACAATCGTGGCTGCATGGAAAAAGGCTTATGGTGAGAAGCGTGTAGCAAACTGGATCGCCCAGTTTGAAAAATCAGGTGAAATATCTTCTCGTGATTTTGACCGGGAGGAAATCTGGAAAGGATGACAATTCGTAATGATTTCAGTATCCGTGATTAATGAGGGTTACCTTGCTGGCTGTATAAGCGTCCTGCGCCTTCGTGAACCCCATACATAAAGTGCCGAACCAGTGATAAACGCAACCTCACCTTCAAACCTCATAAATCATCCCCCCCACCCATCCCAGAGAGCCTTAATATTCTCCCATTTTTCTTCCTCAGGAGATGAGGCGCCGGATTGAAATTTCGCACCTGGGAATGTGATAGCCGGTGGTGTATAGGAACCACGCTTGATCAGGCAGCGGATATTCTCTCTATAGATTTCGTCAACCTTTTCATGGGGCTGTGGATCTTCCTCCATCCATAGATTCTTAGGATAAATCGGTTGTTCATACATTTTTCGGAAAATCTCAGTTCTCAGATCTTTTGTCCAATTGCTGTTGAGGTTCATGACCCTGAATTGCCGAAGGGCCTCGATGTCAATAATAGCAGCAACCATGGTATTGTAGCCGGAAGCGGAATATGACATGATATTTCCGTAATAGTCGACGATGTGGGAGTTTCCGCCTGCGATATCAATGGGATGCTTCATCTTTGGATGCAGGAATACAGGACCCACGTTTGGGCAAATCATATACACACTGTTGAATTGAGCGTGTCCCCGGTTTTGGATCATCCATCCACCACCTCCCGGGTAAGAGTTTCCTGTCATGGGCATTGCTTCACTTGGGCGATAAACGACTTCTGCCCCATTTAGCGCCAGTGCACGAACCGCTTCAGGATATTCGCCGTCGCTACAGCAAATTGTCCCAATATTTCCAATGTCATCCGTTTTCAAGACTGGATAGAATGCCTCGATGCCATCGCCAAATAATTCAACCCACCGATCATAGATATCATGGGGCGTGCAAGATCGTTCCCGGCACCATATATGGTTCTTCGCAGCCTTGTGAACTATCTCACCTGTGGGTGAAATAATGAACAAAGTGTTAAAGAACCTATTGTCCATTACCTCGGGCCATCGTGCTTTGCACTGGGCAATTACATAGGTATCATAGAGCTTGGCCAGCCTGCCGAGGAATTCAGTCTCTTCACCCGGAATGTCAATAAAGAGCTCCTTCACTGCAAGCGTATGAGGTAAATCAAACGCCTCATCGGTAAAACCTGTTAGCGCACCTTCAGCCAGGGCAATGGCCTTGACAGGTATATTGATGTTGACCATCGAAACAGCAGCATGGATGTTTTCTTCTATGGTTTCCAGATTGCGCTTGATATGTTTTCGCTCGGCAATGCCGTACACGACAGTAGATAGGCCTATCGCCATATAAGGAGCAACTGGTTTTTTATCTTTTTCGGACATGGGTTTTCCCCCTTGACACAATCTTTCACCTGCTGAACAGTCCTTGAATAAACCAGAGAGAGGGATCTGGAAAGGCACAGTCCGGCGCATGAATGACATTTAGAGACTTACCTACTCTTTATAAACCTTACATAAAATACCCCTCAGATTGGAGGAACCCATCTCATGGCTGAAAGGTGGCTCATCATCGGTCAGGATATTAATGTTTGATTCCTTCCAGTCATAAAGATTTAGCGCTCCCTTTTCAGGGAACCACCAGCCATAGTCTATTCCTACGACCCGAGGATCAATTTTTTCGGATACATGAGCCTTTTGTTTTATCCTGCCCCGTTTGGTTTCAATATAAACCCAATCACCCTCCTCTATTCCCAGACCTTGAGCAGGGTTTGGATGGATAATGGTTACAGGATCAGGGTAACTGCCACGCAGGCTGGCAATTTGCCTGCCCCCGGAATGACGGTAAGGGGATGATTTCCAACTCATAAAAATGAAAGGGTATTCACTTGACAGATCAGGATCACTTTCCGGCGTTTCAGGAATCAGGCAATAGGCAGGCAAGGGATCAAACCCTTTCTCCTTGAGAGTCTCTGAGTATAATTCGACCTTGCCAGATGGTGTTGAAAAACCATTTTTCGTGTACAAACGGTACTCCTTGTGCTGTGTGATGATGCCCGCTTTTCTGAATTCCTCAAAGGTTAAGCCTAAAGGTTCCAAGAGAGCGTCAAGAAACTGTTGTTCTTTTTCCCAAAAATACTCTCCCAGCCCTACATTTTTAGCTAATTCATTGAGGATTTGAAAATCTGAGCGGCACTCACCCACCTGAGCAACCCTCTGCTGAACCTGAGCCGCCGGATAGTAAGGAGGGGCAACAATGCTATCAAATTCAAGGTAACTGGCTACAGGGAGCACGACATCAGCCATAGATGCCGTTGGTGTCATAAACATGTCGGCAACCACCAGAAAAGGCGCCCTTTCAAAGGCTTCATAGGCTCGCTGAGCATTACTGTAAGTCAACAACGGGTTACAGGCCTGAACATAGGCCGCACGGATGGGATAAGGTTTTTCTTCCAGCATGGCCTTTACAACACTCTGGGGCAGCGCATATGTGCCAGTTAGGACAAGGTCATACTCCGCACCCACCCGTTTCTGCCACCTTTCGGTGGTAACCATATCTTGTAGAGTGATGTCCGGTGAGAAGTAATCCAATGACGTCAGAGAAGACTTTTCTAATTCTCCACCGGGACGACCAAGATTGCCCGTTATGGCCCTCAGGATGGAGATGGCACGGGCTGTTTGAAAACTATTCACATTATGGTCAATCGGATTCCCCAACTGGATACAGGCAGGACTATTGGTAGCATAGGTTCTGGCTGCCTCCCTGATTGCCTCTGCAGGCACCCAGGTTGTCTCAGCCACATTCTCAGGTGGGTAATCCTGGACATGGGTCTTGAGCTTATCAAACCCAATTATCCAATTCTCAACGAAATCTACATCATACAGATTTTCGTCAATGATTACATTGATGAAACCCAGAGCAAGGGCCAAGTCTGAGCCCGGTCTTGGCTGTAGCCACAAATCCGCCTTCTGTGCCAGGGCAGTTCTTCGAGGATCTATAACGACAACTTTTGCCCCTTTCTTGACCGCCTTACAAAATTCCAAATATTCGCCAATCCGTGTCTCCGCCAGGTTTGCCGCCCAGACCACGATACAGGATGGAGGGTATTCATAATCAGAAATGGCATAGAAACCATAGGTGGAAACCGAAGCGCTCTTTCTGGGCACAAAGCAGATATGATCTGTGGAAATAATATTTGGAGAGCCAAAGGCATTGGCAAACCTTCTAAGAACCGCATCCTGCAGACCCTTGGCTGAGCCGTTAATAAAGGCGACCGACTCTGCCCCATACTGATCTCTGGCTTTCATCAATTTACTGGCGATTTCGCCTAATGCGTCATCCCATGATATGCGCTGCCATTCCCCCTCTCCCTTCCTCCCTGCTCTTTTTAGCGGATGCTTTAAGCGATCCGAGTGGTAAAGATACTCTAGAGATGTCAGGCCTTTTTCACATAAAACGCCTCTATTTACCGGGCTATCAGGGTCTCCCTGTATCCTTGTGGCCCTGCCGTTCGCCATGTGGATCAGTATCCCACAATTATTGAAGCACATTCCACAAGTGCTTTTTACCACACCATCCGAAATCATACTTTGCACCCCGTAAGAACTATACGACCATATAAATCATTTTCTCCCTGTAGCCTGTCACCACGCTCATATACCCCCTCAACATATTGTCCACCTCCGTATCACCCGTATCGACGAGAAGTGGTTCTCGCTTCAGGGAGCTAAGCTTATTCTGGGTCGCTATTACAATGACGTTTTCAACCCCAACCTTTTTTATGACATTCGGGCTCAACTGTTGATTCCCTCGACCAAAGATATAACCCTGACCACCAATGGGGGTGACGATGATTTTTGCCATCTTATCGTTGACCAGACCTAAGATTTGATTCTCGTTTAAATCCATGGCCACAAGCCTGCCGTTCTGGATGATATCAATACCCAGCAGGGTGTTTTTTAGGCTGAGACGTTCCATGATTGCCCGGGGCTGGTCCCTGAGCCGATAACATACAGACAGTCAGTTTCCATGGTCTCAACGATCTGTTCGGCGATGGATTGCATGGCCAGCGTCTCGTGCTCGCCCCCAGCCGAGGCAGCTTTGGCGCCCTAGGTAAACCTACGTTCAAGGGGCGCCTTAAGGTAGCCGTATAGACGAGCCGAGATCTTCTCCTGACGAAAGGCCTCTTCGTCGATGTCCATGACTTCGACTTCTCTTAGCGACTTGACCTGTCCTCGCAAGTACATCTCCGTGAGGCTTGCTGCCCGGGATGGGTTAGTCGCATAAACCCCTGAATGTATTTTTACACCCGCGGGTATTCCGACCACAGGGATTTTTAACCCGATGGCGTTATATATTAACCCGGCCAAAAAATACTCGAAATCAATTTCTAATTGTGCTATACAATGCGCATGGAAAAAATAGATGCTCGTAAACTTAGTACAGACGCCCAACAACAACTCCGGTACCAAGCGATTCGCCTTAGAAAGCAAGGTCGAAAGTACAAAGAAATTGCTGAGATCATCGGCGTCCAATTAACAACGGTTTGCCAATGGTGGAAATCTTATGAACACGGCGGTAAAAAAGCCATACGTATTCAAAAGCGTGGACGTCCAACTGGCAACTGTAGGACATTGAAGCCAGAGCAAGAAAAAGTTGTTCAGCGCTCGATACGTGATAAGTGCCCTGACCAACTAAAGCTACCGTTTGCACTTTGGACCCGGATCGCCGTTCAGCAGTTAATTAAAGATCTGCATGGCATCGATATGCCAATCCGAACCGTTGGGCATTACCTAAAGCGATGGGGATATACGCCTCAAAAACCTTTACGTCATACATATAAACAGAATCCTAAAGCTGTCAAAAAGTGGTTTGACGAACAATATCCAAACATCGCCCAAAAAGCCAAGAAAGAAAAGGCTGAAATCCATTGGGGAGATGAAACAGGGCTTTGCAATGACAGCTACCATGGCCGAAGTTACGCACCACGAGGACAAACGCCCGCAATTAATCTTTGGCCCAGATGTGAGCGTGTAAATCTTATTTCAACTGTAACTAATCAAGGCAAGGTTCGCTTTATGGTATATAAAAATAGGATGAACTCTAATACCCTGATTAAATTCATGGAACGTCTTATCAAAAATTCCGACCGGAAAATATTCCTGATTCTCGACAATCTTAAAGTGCATCACAGCTATATCGTCAACGACTGGCTGGAGGAGCATAAAAAACAAATAGAAATATTTT
>MVDB01000145.1 GCA_002050025.1 Desulfobacteraceae bacterium 4484_190.2 | reverse complement strand
TTTTCAATTATTTTACTCATGCCTAAAAAGTTTATCCGAACTGGCATTCCATTTGGCTTAAATTTCCTGGTTCCCAGCAAGCTTAATAAAAGGAGTTTAATCTGATTTTCATAGCTAAGGTATCTACTCACCTTCTCATATCCAAAAATACGAACCCTGTCGTCAACAAGTTGGTTCAGGATAAAATGCCTTGTCTCCTCTGCCAGGTTTTGGAGGGTATTGTAAATACGAAAGGCCTCAAAAACCTCCTTTTCAAAAGTGGAGTATCCTATGCTGGAAAACTTCCGTTTTTTGTAAATGAATTTCATGGGGACTTTTAGCATAAGGTTTACAAGGTCAAAAAATTCAACGTATCTGATGCCCTGTAATCTGAAAAGACGCTCCATTGCAAAGATCATTTTACCGGATCGGATGGACTTGGATTTTCCAATTTTTTTCCACTCTTGTGATTCCAAATAATCTGTTTGTGTAACTCCATCGGGCAACCCTTTCAACTGATAACTCTCAAGGGCATAGAACAATTTGCCTTTCTGTTCATAAATTTTGTTGAGTTCTGATTCGAGGTTTGTTTCGCCATCAATAACTTCGTGGCACAGAATTCTTGTCCGGAACAGCCAGTCGGCAAGGTCTTCAAGCATCAGATCTTCCCTGATCGCAGTTAACATTATAAAAGAGAATACGAAAAATGCATCACAGAGGTCATTATCCTTTGAATCAATAACACCCTGTAAGGCAGAAAAGGACAATTCCCCACGTACTATGTGATGGAGAAGGCTGTGGTGTCTTACCAGGAAGATCAGATAGGTCTCTCCTTTCTCATCAAGTTGATATTTTCTGGCAATTTTTTCTTTTTTAAGGATGAGCGCCCCAGCGTGGGCAAAACTTGTAGGATGGATGTCGCTTTTATATTTTTCCCTGAGGAGCAAGATTCTTCCAATGTCCTGGAAAACAAATGACTTGGTGAGGGCATCAAACAGAATTCTATTCCGGCTCAAACGCTCAGCAATTTCTTCTAGGGTTTCTATCTGCGATTCACTCACTCCGATAATTCCCGCTGCCATAGGCCCGAACTCCCTCTGGGCCAGAGTGTGCAAAAGATGAATGTCCTGGAAACTCTCCCTATCATGCCTTATCAGGGCCTGAAACTTCCTCACAGAAGCGATGACATAATGGGTAATGGGCGACTTCAGGTACAGGTGCCATGATAGGTCCAGGTCTTCAAGTGTTGTAAATTCCGGGAGGATAAAATTCAAAATTGATGGTGCGTGCCTGTAAAGCAGGTCAATATTTGTGTAGATCTCTTCCGGATGGAAAATGACAGCGAGGAAGTTTGATCTCAAGTATTCCCTCAAATCCTGGACTCTTTGAAACCATCGCCTCTGGCGGGCCGGCAATTTCGGGGCAGAATCTGGCTGATCAAGGAGTCTCCGATGGTACCTGTAAAAGCTCTCCAGATTGGAAAACAGGCTATCCACGGTTTTTAGATCCTCGATTGAGATTTCCGAAATAAAGCGTCTCGCTAACTTTTTTGTCAGTGATTCAAGCTGCTCAATATCCCTATTCATATCCATACAGACAATTTCCAGGTCCTGTGTTTCAGGATCTACTCTTAACTGAAAGCCTGTGCCCAAAATAAATGAGGACTTGTTCTGGTAAAGTTTTTCGCTAAATAGCCTGAGGATGGGGATATCGAGGTAATCAATATTAATAGCCCTGGCCTCCAGTTCGATCTTTTTTACTCGATCGGCGATTTCCCCGGCCTCAACATCGGCCAGAACAGAGTTAAAATTGATAATTTTACCGCGGACCAGATTTACAGTGATCCAGAGGAGGATGAACACATTCTGGCTTTCCATTCTTTCGAAAAGATGACCGGTTCCGTGAAACTCGATGTCAAGAAATTTTCTATAGAATACGGGTAGCTGCAAAGGGTCAAACTTAAGATACATCTCCTCAAACTGTTCTATGGTATTCACGAGTTGTATAACATTCTCTATCCTGGACAACTTTTGATCGTCATAGTCAGCCAGGGACTCTTTTTCCATCTGCTCCTTTTGTCTGAGTTCGTGCCAGTTGTCGAGAAATTCAAACTGATTCGTCATTTTGAGAAGTTTACGGACGATCTTGTTGTGTATGCCCCCGAGGGAGTTTATCTTTTCGTCCATAAGCCTTTCCCAATTGAGCGCTCGATTGGTGACAACTCTTATTGTGGACTCGTAGAGGTTGAAAAGCTCGGATAGTTCTTCCTGTGTCCCTTCAGAACCCTTGGCGGCTTTCGTCTCAGCCATGGTCATTAAAAGGCAGTACCGGAGCAAGTTAAGGGCATCTTGTGGTTCGTATGTCCTGGCCAAATCTGAAACCGGTTTAAGGGCCTTCTCACTTATTTTTCCGGATAAGGTTCGGCCCAGGGGTGTATGGCCTAAAACAATATGGACAATTTCCTTTAACTCATTGTGTTCAAACCCAAAGTATGTAAGGGCCTCAAGATTTCTAATGACCTTGGTTCTTGATCCTTCAATCCGGCCGGGGTTCAGGTACTCCTTTATCTTTTCCAGCCTGTTGATTTTGGTTAAAAGTTTGAGAACCTGGTTGACGGCGAGAAATCTTCTGGTCCTGCTTTCTAAGGGCTGCCTCAAGAGGTCGACATAGAATTGAGGTAGTCCTTTGTATTTTCCCTCTTTTAGTTGGCCTATCACTCTAAGTGTTCGGATTACATATTCAAACGAATCCTTATAATCGGCCAGATAGTCTGTTGAGGTGCCGGTAAGCCTTGATGCTTTTACATCTTTTATGACCTTTGATACCGTGGTTTTCAGAGGCTTTTTTTCCCCAAGATAGATCAGCATGTAATTTGGGTCGTAATCGGTAAATTCGAATTTTTTTCCCCAGCCCTCTTTTATTGATGGGGGAACCAGGGGCTTTAGGAATATCTTCTCAAAATAGACGGAAAGAAGGCCGGACCATGTTTTTTTCTGGTCACTCAAAAAGGGCCAGTCAGTAAGCTGAAAATTCTTATAGGGTAGCTTCTCTATTTGCTCAAGGGTCATGTCTTCCAACTGTTTTCCTTCAAGCAGTTCATTTATGAATTCCTGTTCCACATAAAGACCGCTCAGATACTTTTGGAAGTCGAAGATGTTGACCTGAAGGGAATGGTTTTTTATCCTGTACTTCTTCTTGGTTTTGAAAATATGGTAGAATAAAGCAAATTTTTTTTCTTCCTGGGGCGTTTTGAAAATGAGCTTTGTCGTTTTATTGGTTTTTGAGGTGTAATGGTTTGTAATGATAAAGATTTCGCCGTCCGGTTTCAGGCAATTGAAGGCCCGCCAAAGAATATAGAGGGCATACTGCTCCAGGCGTTTCCGGGAAATCATTTCCTGGGAAAGGGCGGTGAATCTTTCCATGAGAATGATTTCATAAAGATCCCTCGTAAGGATGACCAGATCCAGGGTCTGGTTCATGTCTTTCAATTTTTCGAGAGAGTCCAAGACTTCAAAACGATGCTCTTTAAAGCGGAAGGAAAGCTCCTGAGCGATTAAATCATCCTGGTGGGTTATTAAGCCGATAGAATGGTGTTCCGTAAAAAACTTTTTCCTGTGAAACCCCACTATTTTAGTGATTTCGTCAACCTTGGATTTGATGTGGGTGAATGTGCTGGACACAAGATGAGAAGGAATCATATAATAAGGTCTCCCAAGGCTTGAAAACCTTATTAATAACCCGATTCCCTTATATATTTCATTGAGCTCTCTATAGTGATTCCTGATATCTTCGGTATTATCCAGGGTGATGGACTGGAGAAGCTTGACATTCTTTGGCTCTAACCGTTCGTAGGCTTCAAAAAGGCCGAATCCGTAAGCGTTTCCGCCGAACCTGCTCTGGATGTGGGTAGGGTGTTTCAGGGCTGGAAAGGTCCCCAAAGGAATATCTGCTGGATTGATCCCCAGGTTTTCGAACTCATCCGGTTTTATGAATTCAAAAGTATCTTCCTGCCAGGAGATTTCCGTAGGATAGGGCTTGGTAGGATCCACGTACTTGGATAGCTCCGTTCATCCGCCCGAGGCTGAGAATGATGGAAAGGGCTTACTACGAGTTGCTGTCACCTTAATCAAGCTTTTGAAATGCCTCCCTGCGGCCAGTGTATTTTTTTCTCATCTCGGGTTTCATCAGTTTACCCGTAGGATTTCTCATGACCTGCTCAAACACGATCTTCCTGGGCAGCTTAAACTTGGCCAGTTTTGTCAGGGCAAATTCAATAAGTTCCTCCTCTGTCATGGTTTCTCCCTGTTTCAATTGAACAATGGCCATGACAATTTCCACAAGTCTTTCATCCGGATATCCAATGCAGGCCACATCATCAATCTTCGGGTGTTCCATGAGGGCGTCTTCTATCTCCACCGGAAAGATATTTTCTCCTCCACTTGTAATCATATCTTTTTTCCTGTCAACAATATAAAAATAGCCTTCCTCATCGGTTTTCAGAAGATCACCCGTATAAAGCCAGCCGTCTTTCAGTGTTTCGGAAGTCATTTCCGGATTATTATGATACCCCTTCATCATGCGGCTGGTTGTGAAAATCAATTCTCCCACCTCGCCGGCAGGGAGCTCTTTGCCTTCAGGATCAACTATTTTGCCCTCCACACCAAATGTGGGTTTACCTATGGAGCCGGGTTTTTTCAATACCTCTTCCGGATAGAGATTGAATGTCCCACCTCCGCCTCCCTCGGTGATTCCATAAATATTAGAGACAGCGCATGGGAGGGTTTCAACGAGGTTCTTCATGACATCAAATGGCACCGGCTGTGCGCCAATTTCCATATATTTCCAATTGGAAAGATCGTAATCGGAAAGCGTGATATCCCCGTCCTTGATGGCATTGAGTATGGCAACGGCAATGGGTACCACGAAAAGGACGTCTGTGCATTTTTCTTCGGCCATTGACTCAATTATCCACTTGGGATCTTTTAACTCTCTTAGAATTGTACCTGTGGCGCCTGTGGCATAAAAAGGGGCCCACAAAAACATGGTTCCGCTATGGTATAAGGGGAGAAAGAACAGATAATTGTCGTTCTTTTCAACAAAATAACTCATGCCATTACCTATGGCCGTATGATTCAGAGAATAGTGGGTATGCATTACAGGTTTTGGTTTGCCTGTGGTGCCGGAGGTGAACATCATGGCCAGATCATGCCGGTCATCCACATCCACTATGGCCTCGGAAATGTCATCAGATGCGGCAATGGTCTTGTAGTCGATCATATCCTCTGGAACATCCCCGCCGACGCAGATATATT
This sequence comes from Desulfobacteraceae bacterium 4484_190.2, assembly GCA_002050025.1. GTDB lineage: Bacteria > Desulfobacterota > DSM-4660 > Desulfatiglandales > Desulfatiglandaceae > 4484-190-2. The sequence goes on along the minus strand of MVDB01000145.1, from coordinate 440 downwards.
TTTCAACCGTGGTCAGGTCCTTCTGGACAGGCTGAACCACAGGGTGATAAGCCATTCCAGGGAATTGTTCTGAAGGTGCATTACATAGTCGCCGTCTTTGATCCCTAGTTCCTTTGACAGGTAGTTGGCCACCTTATTAATTTCATCATTAAACTGTTTCCATGTTAGAGTCCTTCTCTCGTTTGTGGCAGGAGACCTCTCGATAAGACAAATTTTATCACGCAGATGGCGGGCATGAAATGTTGCATATTTTGCATAGTTCATAGGTTTTTCCCTCTCCTTAAATCGTAACATCTCAATAATCCCGGGCATTCCGACTGCTTCCCCCTTTTGAAAAGGGGGATTTCTTCTAATATAGCCCGAACTTATTGAAAACTTACCTTAAATCCTGATAAATTATTTCAAAGGTTTTCAAAACACCAATATCCAGTAACAGGTCT
>MVDB01000144.1 GCA_002050025.1 Desulfobacteraceae bacterium 4484_190.2 | reverse complement strand
GTCCACATTAAGGATGCCCTCCTTCGAAAATCTGGAGAAGAGGAGGTGTTCACCTTTCCTGGAGAGGGAGACGGCTATGTGAGACAAATCGTTCAGGATCTTCTCAAGTCAGGTTACCAGGGAGGTATGTCCATCGAGCCCCATCTTGCTGCTGTCATTCATTTGGGTAAGGACGCAGACTCGGAGACAAAAGCTTTTGAAACCTATGTGGAGTATGGAAAGAGATTTATGAAATTAGTAGAAGGGATAGGAAGTTGATCGGGCAGAATGCAAAATATTAAGTGGTCTAGACTTCTGCAAAATACAAAAATTGGTAGCCGCAGGCCTTAGCCTGCGAGTCATAATTTCTATATTTATAGTGCCTTACGCAAGTAAAGGTTGCGGCTACCATTCATTTAAGATGTAAATTGTCTATTTTGCAGAACTCTATTAAGTGGTTGATTAAGGAGCGATTAATAGGGGTTAATTCTAATGCAGCACCCGATGCATCGTGGTAAACAAATTTTTTTTATCATGCAAAGCCGCAAAGCTTGCAAAGTGTAACACCAAAAAAATTTTTGTTAAAATAACAAAGTTTTTATGGGGAATAGGGGAACCGATCACAGGTTTTTCAATGTTTGTAACCTGTAGTTAATTGATATTGAACGTGTTTTGACAAGAGATAGTCAACATGGCGCTTGTAAATGCAAATCCGTTGCTAATTGCGGCGCAGGAAAACCAATATGCCGTGGGATCATTCAATGTGTTTAGTTACGAGTCCTTGCTTGCTATTGTTGAGGCAGCCGAGGAGGCCAAATCTCCGGCCATCATCGCCATCAATCCCATTCATTTTGGATTGGTACATGTCGAGCACTTACTGCCTGCTGCCATTTCCATGGCTCACAACTCCGGAATGCCTTTCGCTCTGTTGTTGGATCATGGTACTACAATGGAGTCAATTATCGCTGGATTGCGCTATGGCTTTACTGCAGTGATGTATGATGGATCGAGGCATTCCTTTGAAGAGAATGTTCAAGAAACGGCTCGGGTAGCGAAGCTGGTTCAGCCCCTGGGGGTAAGTGTAGAGGCGGAATTGGGGATTCTGGTTCAGCTCGAAGAGGCTCCCGATGAGAGTCGGGATTTACTCACTGATCCTGATCAAGCGGCTGAATATGTAAGGCGCACCGGAGTGGACTCTTTGGCAGTAGCAATCGGCAATGCCCACGGTTTTTACAAAGGAGTGCCCAAATTAGATTTCCAGAGGCTTGAGGCCATCCGAGAGAAAACACCAGTGCCGCTGGTGTTGCACGGAGGATCCGGTATCTCCGATGATGATTTTCGCCAGGCCATTCGACTGGGTATTTGCAAGATCAATTTTTATACCGAACTAAATCATGTTGCCAGCGTAAAAGTGAGAGAAATGGTTACTGCTGGCCCAAAACTGGTTGATGCAAATGATATTTCTGTTGAAGTAAAAAATGCTATTAAAAAGGTGGTCATCAATCGGATGGAGGTTTTGGGAAGTGTAGGGCGTTGTGGATAATTCTTTGACTAGATTGACAAGATTAACTGGATAGAAGCATGATGTGACAAGTCCAAACCATTCAGATTTGCGAAATCTTGAAGGCTTAGGTAAACAGTTAACTTTAAATTTGGAGGGTTTCAAAATTGATCAGCTTAAAAACCAAGTACGTAGGTCTTGATCTGGAGACGCCCATTATTGTTAGCTCTGCTGGGATTACGGAAACCGTGGAGAGGATGCGCCGATGCGAGGAAAATGGTGCTGGTGCTGTGGTGATGAAGTCGTTATTTGAAAACGAGATAAGTCGAACTTCTCCGACCCCAAGATTTAAGATCATTAAACACAATATGGGATCATACAAGACTTTCACGCTGTTTTCTTATGAGCAGGCCAGTGAGTGGGGACCTGATCGCTATGCTGAGGAAGTCACTAATGCTAAGGCGAAACTTAAGATAAAAATCATTCCCAGCATCAATTGTTCAACCGAGGCGGGGTGGGTTTCCTATGCCAGGAAAATGGAAGAAGCCGGTGCTGATGCGTTGGAGATCAACGTTTCTTGCCCTCATTCCTCGATAACTTTTACCGGCAAAGAGGTTGAAAAGGAAATATTAACCGCAGCCCAGCATGTTAGAGAGGCGGTTTCGATACCCGTTATTGCCAAACTTAGTCCCCAATTAACTTCTCCTCTATCTATGGTGCATGCCTTAAAAGATATTGGTATTAATGGAGTTACTATCTTTAATCGAATCACCGGACTGGACATAGACATTGAAGCAGAACAGCCTATCATGCACCGGGGATATGCCGGGCATGGCGGTCCCTGGGCTATCATGTATCCCTTGCGTTGGATAAGCGCTATCGCTCCTCAGGTAAATATTGACATCAGTGCCTCCGGGGGAGTTTCTTCCGCGGATGATGTGATCAAATACTTGTTGGCGGGTGCTACTACTGTGCAGGTCTGTACCGCCGTTTATATGAATGGGTACGAGATTGTGCAGGAGCTGGTAAAAGGTTTAACCCAGTTTATGGAACGCAAAGGATATCAGTGCATCGATGACTTCAGAGGTAAAGTATGTAGTAGGATTTTAGGTACTACCGAGATTGAGCGCCGCCATGTGGTTGTAGCGCAGATAAACAAGAAGATTGCTCCCTGCAAGGCTGCCTGTCCTATTGACCAGAGTGCTCAGGCCTACGTTTCCCTTATCGCTGAAGGTAGATTTGAAGAGGCCTTGAAGCTGGTGAAACAAGAGAATCCTCTCCCTGCCATCTGTGGTCGTGTGTGTCATCATCCCTGTGAAGCGGAGTGTACAAGAGGATTAATAGATCAACCTTTAAGCATAGCTGCCCTGAAGAGATTTCTCGCCGACTACGAGATGCGGATGGGAGTGTCCCAAATTCAGTCTGTAAAATTAGACAAAGAGGATAAAATTGCAGTTGTGGGTTCGGGTCCGGCTGGACTTTCGGCAGCCTATTTTCTGACTCAAAGGGGTTATCCGGTAACTATTTTTGAAGCAGCCTCGATGTTGGGGGGGATGCTCAAAATGAGTATTCCAGCATACCGTTTGCCCAAAGACATTGTGGACAAGGAAATAGATTCTATTCTCAATTTGGGAATCGAGGTGAAAAAAGGTGTTCGAATCGGACGGGATTTGTCTCTTGATGCTCTCAGGAAAGATGGATTTAAGGCTATCTTTTTAGCTATTGGTGCCCATAAAAGTCAGAAACTCGGTGTACCTGGAGAGGATGCTGAGGGAGTCTTGGATGGGTTGGAATTTCTACGATCCATCAATTTGGGTCAGGATGTAAAAATTGGCCAAAGGGTAGCAGTAATTGGAGGAGGAGATACTGCTATTGATTCTGTCCGTTCAGCTATCCGTTTAGGTGCTAAGGAGGTTTACTTAGTGTATCGGAGGACAAAGGACGAAATGCCTGCCCGAGCAGAAGAAGTCAGAGAAGCTGAAGAAGAGGGAGTGAGGATTTTGTACCTTGTTGCTCCAGTGGAAATCAGTGCCCCAAATGGCAAAGTGGAAAGTATCAGGTGCGTGAATCTTTACTTAGCTCAACCTGATGGGAGTCGGCGGAGGAAACCGGTAGTTGTGGAAGGAACTGAGTTCAGTCTCAAAGTGGATACCGTAATATCAGCTATCGGTCAAGTTCCGGATCTTGCAGAACTTGTTAAGGACAGCGACCTGAAAATTACTGGGAAGGGATTGCTGCATGTTGATGCTGACACTCTTATGACTAACATAGAGGGAGTATTTGCTGGAGGGGACGTGGTGACCGGACCCGCCACGGTAGTAGAGGCAATAGGGGCAGGAAAAAGAGTGGCCGAGAAGATTGATCTCTACCTCCAAGGCAAGGAAATGAAAATACCTGAGGAGTCTCCGTTGGTAGTTGATAAAAAAGAGGTCTGGAGAAGATTTAACGATGTCCAAGAGCTTGACCGTCAGGGTCTTAGGTTTATTCCCCTTTCTGAGAGGAGAACCAGTTTTAAAGAGGTTACGATAGGTTACACAGAGGATGAAGCTCTCCGCGAAGCTAAACGTTGTTTGGCCTGCGGCTGTGCCATTGGATGTGGTATTTGTAAGAAAGTATGCATCTATTTTGCTATTGACCAGACAGGAGATGGATTCCAGGTGGATCCTGAGAAATGTGATGGTTGTGGCTTCTGCGTGGAAAGATGTCCCAATGAGTGTATCTCGATGATAAAACGGCCGTGACCATCCAGATTGGTGATCTTTTCACTCTCCTGGTGGGAGAAAAGATTAGGGGATGAGGAACAATTTTCACTCTGGTCATCTTCCTCGGGCAAGGGGCTTTTATTTTTTCTTATTGGGTGAGGTAAAATTCATTCAAGGAGGTTTATTATGGTGCAACTAAGACGCTGGTCCGAAAATCCTATTCTTACTCCTTCCCCTGAACACTTGTGGGAAAAAGAGGCTGTTTACAATCCGGGAGCTTTTCGGCATGAAGGCAAAGTCTACCTACTCTATCGAGCAGTGGGCGAGTATGAGCAGTATTCGTCCCGGTTTGGTCTGGCTATTAGCGAAGACGGCTTTCACTTCGAGAGGGTTTCAGAAGAGCCTGTATTTGAACCCGGGGCTGATTATGACAAGGGAGGTTGCGAAGACCCTCGAATCGTAAAGATCAATGAGCAGTTTCTCATTACCTATGCCGCTCTTCCTCAACCTCCCTCTTATTATGGCGACTTCATTAAGAGAATCAAGAATCTGAGAAAGGATCCCCTTCTTCCCCGAATACATGTCCCCTCTCACACAGGCTTGCTCCGTTCCCAAGACTTGCGTCGGTTCGAAAGAGTGGCCATGATCACCCCTCCCGATGTGGACGACAGGGACGGGGTGCTCTTTCCGGAAAAGATCGGAGGGGAATATTTGCTGCTCCATCGTCCCACTGAGTGGGTGGGGTCAGAGTATGGAACGGAAAAGCCCAGCATTTGGCTGGCTTATTCCTCCGACCTTGTGCACTGGTCTAACCACAAGCTTCTACTTAAGCCCGAGCATTCCTGGGAGTCGAAGAAGATTGGAGCAGGCCCTCCGCCAATCAAAACAAGCGAAGGTTGGCTCGTTATCTACCATGGAGTGGACGAACAATCCGTTTACCGAGCAGGGGTGCTCCTATTAGACTTGCAAGAGCCACATCGCATTATTTCCCGATTGCCTTACCCCATCCTCGAGCCAGAGGAAGATTACGAGAAGGTAGGGGACATCCCCAATGTGGTCTTCCCCACAGGCACAGTCCTTATCGATGGGGAACTTTTCATCTATTACGGCGCGGCGGACAAGGTTTGCTGCGTAGCCACAGTTCCGCTGAACGACCTCTTAGACGCGCTTCTTAATAGAGTGTCAACCATGCTGAGTTCAGGAGAAAGAATTTCTAACCGAGGCCGGGTCTTCAAAGGGCCAAATCTGGAACAGATAGCCTTTCCCTTGGGAGGAATCGGTGCCGGATCGATCTCCTTGGGAGGACACGGGGAACTGCGTGACTGGGAGGTGCTCAACCGACCGGGCAAGGGCAATCGCCCCCCCTACTCCTTCTTTTTAGTGTGGGC
>MVDB01000143.1 GCA_002050025.1 Desulfobacteraceae bacterium 4484_190.2 | reverse complement strand
GGGGAGGCTGACGTCCCATTTTTCAGTATAAGCGGATCGGAATTTGTGGAGATGTTTGTGGGAGTGGGGGCTTCAAGAGTAAGGGACCTGTTTGTACAGGGTAAAAAAAATGCGCCTTGCATCATTTTCATTGATGAAATTGATGCTGTCGGCCGGCATAGAGGCGCAGGCCTGGGCGGAGGTCATGATGAACGGGAACAGACACTAAACCAGCTCCTCGTGGAAATGGATGGGTTCGAGTCCAATGAAGGCGTTATACTGATATCTGCGACCAATAGACCGGATGTGCTTGATCCGGCCCTTCTGAGACCTGGCCGATTCGATCGCCAGGTGGTGGTGCCGATCCCGGATCTCAAGGGGAGAGAGGGTATCGTGAAGGTTCATATTAAGAAGAAGGTGGTTTCCAAGGACGTGGATGCCACTATTCTTGCCAGAGGAACCCCTGGCTTTACCGGGGCTGATATTGAGAATATGATTAATGAAGCAGCCCTTATGGCGGCAAGACGCGGTAAAGACAGCGTGGAAATGGCCGACTTTGAAGATGCCAAGGACAAGGTGCTCATGGGCACTGAACGCAAGAGCATGATTATCAGTGACGAGGAAAAGAAGATCACCGCGTATCATGAATCGGGGCATGCATTGGTGGCAAAACTTCTTCCCAACACGGATCCCATTCACAAGGTGACCATTATTCCACGTGGCCGTTCCCTGGGACTGACCCAGCAGCTTCCAGAGGATGAAAAACATACCTATCCAAAAGAGTTTCTGCTTAATAATATTGCGATTTTAATGGGTGGCAGGGCTGCTGAGGAGATTGTGCTCAAGACGCAAACAACTGGCGCAGGAAACGACATCGGCGCTTACGAGAAAAGCAGTAAGCTCATAAAGGATAACGTAGATACATTGCACACAATGGCCGAGGCTCTCCTTGAACAGGAAACTCTGGACAGTAAGGCCATTGACGAAATAATGGGCATTAATGAGGAACCTGCACCGGATAAAAAGGAAAAATGAAAATGGGATTCACGCTTAACTGGTTGGATCACGTGCTGGACTTGGATCTGAAAACCTGTGTCATGGGTGTCCTGAATGTCACCCCGGATTCCTTTTCAGACGGGGGCCAATACCTTGAGTCAAATAAGGCTGTCGAGCGTGGTATCACAATGGCCCGGGAAGGAGCTGCCATTATTGATGTGGGTGGCGAATCAACAAGGCCTTATTCCCGAAAGATCGCTGTTAGCGAAGAGCTGGATCGAGTAGTCCCTGTTATAGAGGGCCTCAGAAAAGAGCTTGGCGTTCTCATCAGCATAGATACCTGTAAGGCCGAGGTGGCGCAGGGGGCATTGGAGGCCGGGGCATCGATGATCAATGATATCAGCGCATTGAGATTTGACCCTGACATGGCTTCAATTGCCGCTGAGGCCGGGGTTCCCGTGATCCTCATGCACATGAAGGGCATGCCTGAAAACATGCAGAAAAACCCCACCTACAGGGACCTTATCCCAGAGATTTTCGATTTTCTTGAGGATGCAATAGAGCGGTCTGTGAACGCCGGAATCAAAAGAGATTTGATTATTGTGGACCCCGGGATCGGGTTTGGAAAGACATTTGATCACAACCTCAAGATCATCAAAGCATTATCCCGATTTGGGGCCCTTCACCGGCCTGTTTTATTGGGAACATCAAATAAGGCATTCATTGGTCATATCCTGGGAAAGGAAGTCTACGAGAGGGATACAGGCACTATGGCCACTATAGCATATGGAGTAATAAATGGTGCTCACATAGTAAGGGTGCATAATGTAAGAAAGGCTGTGGAGACAGTCAGGATGATAGAAGCCATAAGGAGGGGACGGGTTTAAATAATCCCTTAAACCAGCACTTAGCTGGTGGTCCTAGCTCTGCTATGCGTGTTAGATAGTGATTTGTGGTGTCCTATGGAATAAAGTTCAAATGTCAAAATCCAAATGTCAAATCAAATCCAAAACCCCAATGTCAAAATGTTATCAAAAACGATCAATTATTTATCTTTTTCACATTGTGCATCTTCACCAGTGTAGGCTGCGGTTGAATTAATTGGTGGACATATATTTTTTAGCATTTGTCATTTAAATTCATTTTATTTACATATTTGGACCCTTTTGGGGTGGTAGTTGACTCCAACATTCTCCACGCTGTTTCATCGGGGATGAGTGAAGCGAACCAACTTGAGTGAGGTAAACATGCTCTTTTGTATTGATATAGGCAATACGAATATTGTCCTCGGTGTGACTGAGAAGAATCGAATTCTTTACCACTGGAGGATCAGGACAGAAAAGGAAGTCACGCCGGATGAGCTTGGGATCCTTGTGACAAACCTTTTCCAGTCTGCCGGTGCAAGATTGGAGGATATCAAGGACATAATTATTTCCTGTGTTGTGCCGCCTTTGCTGAACACCTTTGAGGAATTTTCCCGGCGGTATTTTAAAATCGATCCCATGGTTGTGGGCCACGACCTGAACACGGGAATGCCCATCCATTACGACAATCCTAAAGAAGTGGGTGCAGATCGTATTGTTAATGCGGTGGGTGCCTATAAAAAATACCATACAGCCCTGATAGCTGTAGATTTTGGCACAGCTACAACATTTGATTACATTTCCCAGGAAGGCGCCTACATGGGCGGGGCCATTGCACCGGGCGTTATTATCTCCTGCGAAGCACTTTTTCAAAAGGCATCAAAGCTTCCGAGAGTTGAGATATTTGCACTGCCAAAAAACGTCATAGGAAAGAATACAATCAGCAGCATGAATGTGGGTATTGTATACGGGTATGCTGGCCTTGTAGACGGTATCGTCAACAGAATGAAGGAAGAGGCCGGGCAGGACCTGACAGTGGTGGCTACCGGTGGGCTTGCACCGCTAATCTGTGATGTGTCCAAAACAATCGACCACGTTGAGGAGTTTTTAACCCTCGATGGGCTGATGATTATTTTTGAAAAGAATCAATAGGACAAATTGATCGAAAGTAAACATATCATAAAACCACCAAGACTCAGGCAGGGAGACCGGATCGGTGTCATATCTCCTGCAGGTCCAGTCAGTGAGTCGGATCTTCAGCCCGGTCTGAGAATGCTGAGGTCTTCAGGCTTTAAGGTCTATCTCGCACCTCATGTGTACAACAATACAGGTTATCTGGCAGGGGGCGATGAAGTTCGCCTCAAAGACCTCCATGATATGTTCCTGGACCCGGAGGTAAAGGCCATTTTTTGTGCCAGGGGTGGTTACGGGAGCCTGAGGCTCCTTGATAAGATCCATTATGACCTGATCAAGGAAAATCCGAAGATCATTGTGGGGTATAGCGACATCACAGCACTTTTTATGGCAATTTATGAAAAGACCGGCCTGATCACCTTTCATGGCCCGATGGTCCGGGACCTCTCCTACAACAGCGGCAGAAACTGGGACAGCCTGCTTCGGCTTCTCTCTTCCGCCAAATCCCTGGAATTGAGTATGACAGAGAAGGCTGCGCTTATACCAGGCAGTGCCAAAGGGCCGTTGATTGGGGGTAATTTGAGCCTGATCTGTCATCTTGTAGGGACCCCTTTTCTTCCTTCTCTTGACGGGTGTATCCTGTTTATTGAAGAAAGAGGGGAGGCCATCTATCGATTAGACCGGATGTTGGTTCATCTGGGTCTCTCCGGGCATTTAAAGCACCTTGCTGGCTTGATTACCGGCCAATTTGAAGAGTGCGGGGACACAGCCGCTATTGCCGGGTTATTGATGGATATAGTATCGGATTTGAATATCCCAATTGCAACCGGCCTTATCGTTGGACACGGACAAAAAAACCTGGCCCTTCCGCTCGGTCTCAAGGCCGAGCTTGATACCGATCGCATGACCCTGTCCTTTATGGAAGGGGGTGTCATGTGAAAACCGGAAGGAGGAATTGACCCATGCTTTATCCGAATTCCGAATTCCGCATTCATCATGAAAGAACCTGATAATCTTCCGAGACTCAAAAACTGGATAGAAGAGGGCGTGAGCGCAGTAAGGGTGACAGGCCTTTCCGGCTCCGCACAGTCCTATTATTTTGCTCAATTCCTGGCGGATATCAAATCGCCCTCTCTAATTATTCTTCCCGACCGAAAAGAGGCAGAAAGATAGCCCTCATAGAGAAGTGTCGACCCGGCGTCTTCAAGCATTGTATGCTCTCATGTCTGAGGGCAACCCGGTGGTCGTTACCTCCCTTGATGCGATATTTTTCAGGATTTTGCCAAAAGAGGCGCTTGTCAGGTTTATTGAGTATTTGGAGGTGGAAGAAGAGGTCGCGCGGGATCTTCTTATCCAAAGGCTTGAAATAGGTGGGTATCAGCGAACATCATTGGTGGAAGAGAGGGGGGATTATTCCGTCCGGGGTGGCGTAATCGATCTGTTTTCACCTCTTTATCCGTTGCCGATTCGCCTGGAGTTTTGGGGAGACCGTCTGGAATCCATCCGTCAATTTGATCCGTTGAGTCAAAGGTCACAGAATTATCTAAGAGAACTGATTCTTCTCCCTGCCAATGAAATCCTCATGGACAAGGAAAATATTAAAAGGGCTCGGTCCATGGGCAGGCTTCCAAACCGCTTCGAAGGAGGGATGGGCTTTCCCGGTCAGGAGGCCTGGCTAAATCACTTTTATCCCTGCCTTGATACGTTATTTAACTATCTTCCTCAACATGGACTGATTGTCCTTTTTGATTCACACAGGGGGGAAAGCAAATGGGAAAAAATGAAGAAGCGGTTTCAGGGAGATGTGGAAAAATTCCGCAAAGAAGCAGCCCAGAAAGTAGCCCCTTTTCCCGAAATTGAAGACATTATGGTCCCCTTCCAGGAAATAGTTCAACATTATGAAAATCGTCAGCGGGTTGAATTCAGTGAACTGGATATAGGTGGTAGCGTAGCCCGGCGGAAGGCAATTCATGTTAAAGGGCAAATCCAACTCGATGATGATATGGAAATTCGGCTTGCAGGTAGAGGCAGGGTTTCCATGGCACCCCTGGCCCAAAAAATATCTAGATGGCTCGAATCCCACAGCAGGGTTGTCCTTGTGAGCCGAACAGAACAACAGGCAAATCGCTTAAAAGAAATTCTGGGAAACTATGACGTGCCAATGGGACGTGTGGCACAACATTGGGCTGAGATACCGGATGGGGCCGGGCTAAGCATCTGTCTGGGTCGACTTTCAAAGGGTTTCACCTGGCCGGACATGGGCCTTTATGTGGTCAGTGAAGATGAAATCTTTGGGTCAAAGAAGGGCCAGTCCATACGTAAACGAAAAGCACATAAAGATGCATTGAGCTGGTCAAGTTTCAGCCAGCTCAAGGCCGGGGATTATGTTGTTCATGAGGAACACGGCATAGGTCGCTATGGCGGTCTTTCAAACATGAAAATAGAGGATAAGGTCAACGATTACGTGCTGATCGAATATGCCCGCAATGATAGGCTTTACATACCGGCTGATCGCATAAACATATTGCAAAAATATGCCGGAGCGGATCAAGCACATCCAAAACTGGACCGTCTGGGGGGCCATTCCTGGAGTATTGCCAAACAAAAGGCAAAGAAATCTGTTAAAAGGATCGCAAAACAGCTCATAGACCTGTATGCCTTGAGAAAATACAGAAAAGGGTATGCCTTTTCTTTGCCGGACCATCAGTACCGTGAATTCGAAGCTGCCTTTGAGCATGATGAAACAAACGATCAGATAAAGGCCATTGAAGATGTCCTGGAGGATATGGCGTCTGAGCAGCCAATGGATCGTCTGATATGCGGGGATGTTGGGTTTGGAAAAACCGAGGTAGCCATACGGGCTGCATTCAAAGCAGTGTCGGATGCAAAGCAGGTTGCCGTTCTTGTCCCGACCACGGTCCTGGCCGAGCAGCACTATGGGACGTTCAAGAAAAGGATGGATCCTTACTCAATCCGTGTTGGACTCCTCAGTAGGTTCAAGACCAGGGCGCAGCAGTCCGAGATCTTGAAAAATCTCGGAATCGGAGCGATTGACATTTTGATTGGAACCCACCGGATATTTCAAAAAGATGTCAAATTCAGGTCCCTGGGGCTCCTTATCATTGACGAAGAGCAGCGATTTGGTGTGAAGCAAAAAGAGGCATTGAAAAAGTATCGGGCCATGGTGGATGTCTTGGCCTTAACTGCAACTCCTATCCCGAGGACTTTCCAGATGTCCATGATGGGTGTTCGAGACCTGAGCATTATTGAAACGCCTCCTGAAGACAGGCTTGCCATCGAGACATATCTTTCCCCATATGATGAAGCACTCATTGCCCGGAGCTTGCGCTTTGAATTGGAAAGAAAAGGGCAGGTTTTTTTTGTCCACAATAAAGTGAAGACAATTGATTACATGGCAGACCGGTTAAGTAAACTTGTTCCCGAAGCCCGCGTTGCCATTGGCCATGGCCAGATGACGGCAAAAGAACTGGAAAGCACCATGATGCGCTTTATCAATAAGGAGATAGATGTGCTGGTATGCACGACCATCATAGAATCAGGCCTTGATATTCCATCGGCCAATACCATTCTCATCAATGAGGTTGACCGCCTCGGTTTGGCCCAGATATATCAATTAAGGGGCAGAGTTGGCAGGTCCAAAGAAAAGGCCTATGCGTATTTATTAATCTCAAGGGGCTCTGTCCTGACGAGAGATGCTGAAAAACGGTTGAAGGCCCTTATGGACTTTTCCCACCTCGGTGCGGGGCTTCACCTTGCCATGCATGATCTGAAAATCAGGGGCGGCGGCAATGTCCTGGGTTTTGCGCAGGCAGGGCATATCTCAGCAGTCGGTTATGAACTCTATTTAAAATTAATTGAGCGTGCCACCGCTGAACTCAAAGGCGATGAATGGCAGGAAGATATTAACCCAGAAATCAATGTGGATATGCCCGCTTACTTGCCGGGAGATTACGTGATGGACACAGACGTGAGGCTCAATTTATATCGCAGGTTGTCAAATCTCAGCGAAAAAACCGAACTGGGAACCATGTCCGAAGAAATTCGTGATCGTTTCGGCTCTCCGCCACAGGAGGTGCGTAATCTTCTTTCTTTAATGTCCTTGCGGCTGCTTTTAAAAAACAACGGCATCAGTAGGCTGGATGTGGGAAGTGGTTGGCTTGCAGTAACCATTTCACCGGACCGTAAGAGGGACCCCAAAAGGCTTGTGGAGCTGGTGAATAATGAACCTCAGAGGTTTCGTTTTTTGTCTCCAAACAAGTTGAGAGTCCGTGTTGGAACTTTTTCTCCTGAAGAGGATTTCTCTAAGATAGAAAATGCAATTGAGAGCCTTTGTCTTTCCTGATTAGAAGAGTTCCTGGATATTTTTGACCCTAACAACCATCTCCGTAAGTTCGTTCGACATGGCCTGCATAAATGCTTTTCCGTCGCTCATCTGTTCAGCGTCAAAGGTGGTTGACACACCTGCGATTTTAACGGTTAACGGAATTCCGTCTACTTCAATCGGATTACCATGCAGTAATCTAATAGTCCGTCGAAGCGCGAGTTTTGCATCGCTTTGCATTGTCATGGGCAGAAGGCCAACCATTTTGTTTTTTCCCAACTGACCAATGATATCCGCCTCCCTGAGGATATCGGCAAGCCTACGTAAAATGGCATCCATCACGGCCTGTTGGGGGATGGCATCGGCTGGGTCCCCCGTTTTAGGTTTGGCCTTTAGTACGGAAAAGGCTAGAGCGGAGAATGGCAGGTCATAACGGGCGGCCCTCGATATTTCTTTTTTTATGACAAATATGATGGCCTGAGATTTCAAAACCCCTGGCGGCATCTTTTTCTTTGCTTCCTGCTCCCGCTTTATTTGCTTTTGTTTGTTTATCTCGGAATAGATTGCTTTGAAATCATTTTCGTCAATTTCTTCTGACTTGACCTTTGAGCGTACTATTGTCAGGATCTCGCCAAGTTCTTCGTTCTCGCCCACACTCTGTTCCAGGATTTGCAGCACGCTCAAATTTTTTGCCCTGCTTTGTTCAGGGGTCATAGATTTGGATTTAATCCAATCATCCCTGAGTTTGTCAAAGACAGTATCCATGCGTTTGTTGAGTCTCTCTTCCAGGCCCTCCAGGACATCGTCTTTAACAACATTCATATCCTTCAAGCGGCTTACAATATTAGTTTCAAGTCCGGTAATGACCTGACGCAGGTGTTGTTCCCCTTCCGCGCCATTTTCTGCGGTAATATCCTGGCCCAATTTCGATCCCATGCGCTCCACATAATCCACCAAAAGATCAGTCAGAACCTTTTCATCCCCGGTTCCTTTTCGAATTTCAGCAGCCAGGCAGATCAACTCTGCTGCTTCCACAGGGTTTTCTTTAACCTCTTGTATCAACTCTTTGCCGTCTATGCCTATTTCCTCGGAACTTTCCTGAAGAATCTTGGCAAGCTCGTCACTTTGAAGTTCCTTGCCAAGCTCCTCCACCAGATTCAAATACTCGGGCAAGGGCATGCCTTCCTCCAACAGGGCCGCTTTGATTTTAGGAAGTACCCTCTTTAGTTCCTCGGCATCAGGGATCAACCTGCGCAGGACCTGTGCCAGGCGTGAGGTCGTAATTTTTCCAGCCTTGTATTCATTTTTTACAAGCCGTATCAGGACGTTGTCTGTTATTTCATTGGCCTGGTCAAGGATCTCCTCCTTATTGGAAAAGGTTATGTCCATGTCCTTTTGGGCGTCCATTCCCTCTATGAGCTTCTTTTTCATGTCAAAGACTGCCGCAGCAAGCTCAGACACATTTGCGCCCCCGCCACCAGAGAGACCTTTTTCAACCTCCTCGCCTATTACTTGAAGCTGATGCAATAGCACCGGTCCTGGTCGTCGATCCTCAGCATCACTATTTTGAACACTGTTGATGTCGGCTTCAATCATGTTCATCGACAGTCCGGTAGGATTTGTTAAAAGGTTATTGATGTTAAGGTTCTTTTCAAATTCTTCTCCCAGGACGCTTTCAAGGACCATATCAATGAACAGTTTTTTGGATTTGAGCTCGTCCTCATCCATCATTTCAGGGGTTATGTTTTTGAGGACATCGCGTGAAACCACTTCATCATCCTCAGTAACTTTTTTGTAAAATACATGGTTGATCTTCAAATTGGTGATACCTTTTTCAGCCAGGGTCTCTTTCATGGATTCGGCATTGGGATATTTGTCCAGAGATACGAATATTCCTAGAAAGGTTTTTAGCTCATTTTTGGTCATCCCCTCATAGAATGAAATGGATTGAATTTCAGCTTTTTTGAAGTGTGCTACCATCCTGTTAACAGTGATGCGGGGATCTAAAGGTTCTTCATCAGTAAAAAATTGCTCACGATTCATCGCGAAGACTAATGGGGATATAGACGTAAGCAGTTTTTCAACAAACGGATGGAATTCATCAATAGACTGCTTGACGTAAGGATGGTCCATTTGATACATGGTGGCGCGGTTAAACAGCAATGAAAGAATGCGGCCGAATCTGGCAAATTCTTGCTTGGTGACTTTGGTCTCCGGCATTTTTTCCTCTTAATGCAGTGTTTTTATGTGATGATCCCGGTAAACCTTGATGGCGTCGAGAAACTCCCGGCAGGTAGCATATCGGTTTTCCGGGTCATGAGCTATCGCTTTAAAGACAATATCGTCCATTTCCCGAGTAAGCATAGAATTTATTTCTGAAGGTTTTTTTTGAAATAGCCTCTCTTTTAATTTTAACCTCATTTTAAGCAGTTCCATTGCCGTACTGTATTTTGGTAG
>MVDB01000142.1 GCA_002050025.1 Desulfobacteraceae bacterium 4484_190.2 | reverse complement strand
GTTTGGCTGTTCGCCAATTAAAGCGGTACGTGAGCTGGGTTTAGAACGTCGTGAGACAGTTCGGTCCCTATCTTTCGTGGGCGTAGGATATTTGAGAGGATCTTCCCCTAGTACGAGAGGACCGGGGTGGACAAACCTCTAGTGTACCAGTTGTCGCGCCAGCGGCATAGCTGGGTAGCTACGTTTGGAATGGATAACCGCTGAAAGCATCTAAGCGGGAAGCCAACCTCGAGATAAGATATCCCTTCCCGATGGAGACATCGGGACTAAAGACCCCTTGGAGACTACAAGGTTGATAGGCCAGGTGTGTAAGTACGGTAACGTATTTAGCTAACTGGTACTAATAGGTCGTGAGGCTTGGCCATAAACTTTTCTATTTATGCCCTTTGGTTGCAGGCTCTGTATTTAGAAGCTCTAAGCGGTCAGCGATCAGCCTTCAGTAAGCTGACAGCTGAATGCTGATTGCTGAAAGCTTTTTAGAGTTTTCGGTGGCAATAGCGAAGAGGTCACACCCGTTCCCATCCCGAACACGGAAGTTAAGCTCTTTAGCGCCGATGGTACTGCGTGGGAGACTGCGTGGGAGAGTAGGACGCCGCCGAATTAATCATCAAAAAGCCCCTTGTTTTTACGAGGGGCTTTTTCATGCGTAGCAGATCCACCTGCGCGATAGGACATCCCTCCTAGGAAAAGAAAGAACCAATGGTGAATAAAGCCACAAAAGATGTTATCGCTTACTGCGTAAGCTGTAAAATGGATCTCGCCCATACGGTTGTAGCTATGGACGGCGAGACTGTTAAAAAAGTCCTGTGCAACACCTGCAATAAAGAGCATGTGTATAGGGCGCCTAAGGGAGAGAAGGCTCTGACCAACAAAAACAAACCCGTGAGAAAAACGAGAGTCAAAAAGATAATCGACCCCGACGTTTTATGGGAAAAGGCCCTGGAACCGGTTCAAAACCTTCCCTCAAAACTCTATACTATTAATGGTTCCTTTGAATCAGGTGAAAAGATTGACCACAAAACATTCGGCCTGGGGCTGATCACAAAAGTTATTCAGCCCAATAAGATGGAGGTCATATTCAAGATGGGAACCAAGATAATGATCCGAGGCAACTAAAACCAGGGCGTACTGTGACCTTTTAAAAAGAGACCTGCATGGCATCCCGGAAAATAGAAATATACCCGTACTTTTTGAGGTGTTACAAAAAAGAGACTTAACCCTTTAAATTTTCAATTGTTTTCGCCAATTTCTATGCAATTTCCTAAGCGGAAATTACTGACATAAGGTAATTTAATCATATGCTCCTTTCTCATATTCACGTGTGAATCGTGGAATTGACGAAGTCAGCGCTATTTTCTTTTTCTCACCTTAACGCCCAAGGCCTTTTCCCACACTTTGATCATTGCACCTTTGTTTTCCCCGCCAAGGCCTTGAGCCAGGGCCATCTGATAGGTTTGCATAGTGGCGGAGGTCACGGGTAAAGGGATTTGATATTCATTTGAAATCTCCATTACCGTAGCCATGTCTTTATACGCGCTTTTCATGGGATATCCAGGTGTGAAGTTGTCATCGAGTACAAATGGAGAAAAGAAGTCAAAGCCATAGCTCTGGCCTGTGCCTGCCCTGACTACTGAACAGATCTTTTCCGGATCAAGCCCCATCTTGGTGGCCATTGGGAGAATTTCTGCCATGGCTGCACAGGAGATGTTAAAGAGTACATTGTTTGTCATTTTTGCAAGCTGTCCATTTCCTGATGCACCCATGTATACAATGGTTTTTGCCATAGCCTCTAAGAGGGGATGGATTTTGAGGTACGTATCCTCTTCACCACCTACCATTATTGTAAGTGCCCCTTCTTTGGCACGAGATTCCATTCCGGAAACCGGGGCATCAACAAAGTCAATCCCTTCTTTTTTAAGTAGTGCGGATGTTTGGCGTGTAAAGAGAGGATGGGTAGTGCCGCAATCTATGATGGTATGCCCAGTCTTGAGCTCTGGTTTGAGCCTGCCTTTGCCAAATAGAACAGATTCAACAACTGATGTGTCAGGAAGGCTTAAAACAATATTGTCGCATTGATTTGCAATTTCAGAGAGATTTTCAGGGGTTTTGGCACCGTGTTTGACAAGATCGTCCATGGCCTCTTTTCTGAGATCATAGACCAACAGGGAAAAGCCTTTGCGAATCAAATTAAGCGCCATCCATTTGCCCATCTGCCCGAGCCCTATGAAACCGATCTTTGTTTCCATCAGATCCTCCAGGAGAAAAAAAGCGGAGGGCTATCCCCCCGCTTTTTTCCCAACCTACTTAAGTAGGCCCATTTCCTTATAAAAACGCTTCGCACCTGGGTGTAAAGGAGCCAAATCGCCAACACTTGGATCAAATTTCCATCGGCCAATGGCCTTATGAACATTTTTGGTCAGCCATTCCTGATTCTCATAAATGGTCTTCACAATCTGGTAGGCAACTTCCTCAGGCAGGTCTGCTCTGCAAACAATGGGACCTGCCTCTGTATAGGTGTGGATATCCTTATCTTGTCCTTTGTAGGTTCCTGCGGGAATCGTCTCTGGAGGAAGTTCAGGGTAGGTTGATTCAATTTTATTTAATACGTTATCTGGGAAACTCAAAATCTTTACATTCCTGACCGTTGCAATATCCATGAAGGTTGAATTAGGCCAGCCAACATCGCCGAAAACCACGTCAATTCGTCCATCTTTGAAGGCATCTGCTCCTTTGCTTTGTTTAATGCGTTGTGCTTTGATATCCCGGTTAGTATCAATCCCAAACAACTTCAAAACCAGTTCACTGGAGACGAGTCCTGCGCTTCCAGGGGCATCCAGGGATACCCTCTTCCCCTTCATATCCTTAAAACTATTGATGCCACTGTCCCTTCCAACAGCCCAGTGGCAGGTGCTTCCATGGATAAAAAACAGAGTACGGACGTTTGGGATTTTATCAAGTAGTCCGGCGCCACGGACTCCGATCCAACAAATAAGACCCAGATCTGCCTTGCCCCGGTTTACTAGTTGCGCATTCTCTACAGATCCGGCTGTTACTTCGGCAGTTGCAGCTTCAATTATGTCCACTTTTTTACGCAGTAGTTCTCCTACTCCTCCGCCACAAGGATAATATGTTCCACCAGTACCGCCAGTGGCAATAGTGAGTTTATATGTTTTTTCGCAATACGCGTTTCCTGATGATATTATTGTAACGGCCATAAACAGGGTTAATACAAAACCAGCTAAGAGTAATTTTTTCATTTTTTCCTCCTTTTCTTAAGTTTGTTTCTATTTTTTGTTGTGATAGCAACAATTCTCCTTCTGAGAAATGGCACCCATTCTTTTTCAAAGACTGGGTAAGACTAATGAACCATCACCTCCTTTCTTTTTGGATTTGTCAGTATTTGATAAGAAATCAAAATAGCCAAAAGCAGCACACCAGCCAACGAAATATATCCTTCAGGCCAGAAACACGAGATCGTCACTGTCAAAAATAAGAGCCTTTGAATAATTCCTAAAGGTCTGACCAAATAGCCTTCTAAGGAGACAGTAAAAGAAAAGAGTCCCAAAGCTGCCAAGACTCCAACAATTAATGCCTGAAGAAAGCCTTCTGTTAGAAGTATAGGCGTGTAAACAAAAAGGAATGGGATGATGTAGAGGCCTTTAGCAAGCACCCAGCTATGAAGGCCCGTTTTCATGGGCTTGGCTTGTGCGATTCCCGCTGCAGCAAAAGAAGCCAAACACACCGGTGGAGTGATGTTGGAGTCCTGACTATACCAAAATACGATTAAATGGGCAACCAGGGCGGTCATGCCCAGTTCCGTAAGACCGGGCACCGCTAATACTGCAACGACCACATATGCTGCGCTGACAGGCAGCCCCATCCCAAGGAATAGTGAGGCGATCATAACAAGGAGTACGGCATAGACCCAATTTCCTCCTGCTACTGATATAACCATTGCGGAAAATTTAAGCCCCAAACCTGTAAGCCCAACTGTCCCTACTACTATTCCTGCTGCACCACAGGCTGCCGAAACGGGGACAGCCTTTTTTGCAGAACCCACCAATGCATCCAAAACGGTTGACAGGGTTAAGCGGGATTCTTTTCTGAGAAAACTGATGGCAATGAGCACTATAAGGGATAAACAAACAGAATAGGTTGCGCTATATCCGTTCGCGATCATGTATACGAGTATGAAGATGGCAATTAGATAATGTACGCCCGATTTAAATTGTGCCTTTATTGAAGGGATTTCAGAAATGGGTACCTTTTTTACGCCCTCTTTTAGAGCACGGATATGGACAAAAAAACCAACACTCAGGAAATACAGGATTGCCGGTATAATGGAAACGAGCACAATTCTACGATAGGGAATCCCTGTCCACTCTGCCATAATAAAGGCCCCTGCACCCATAATAGGAGGCATGAGTTGGCCACCTGTTGAAGCGGCCGCCTCAATTGCTGCAGCGATCTCTGGTTTATATCCCACCTTTTTCATTAAAGGGATGGTAAATGAACCAGTTGCCACGGTGTTAGCTACAGCGCTCCCAGAGACAGAACCCATAAAACCGCTTGCAATTACTGCTGTAAGGGCCGGGCCACTCCGCATTCGACCTGTTAAGGCAAATGCAAAATCAATAAACCATTTTCCAGCGCCAGTTGCATCAAGAAATCCTGCGAAAAGGATGAAGAAATAAACATATTTGACCATGACTCCCAATGGTAAACCATAAATCCCTTCCAGAGTCATATATGTTTGTGTGATAACTCGGTCGAAGTCAAAACCACGGTGACTCATTATTCCGGAAAAATATTGCCCGGTAAAACAATAAAGAAGAAAGACTATGGCTATTATAACTAAGGGCCAACCCAATGTCCTCCGGGTAATTTCCAGGACTATGAGCGTGGATATTGACCCCATAACAATATCTATGACAAGCGGATCTCCTATTCGGAGACTCATTTTGGGGTATTGGTTGATGATGAAAATGCCTGTTATCAATATCAAAATGATGAGAAACCAATCTATTACAATCAGTTTTTTGTGTTTTTTGCTGATTGGATAAAGTAGGATAATTAGCACCGCTGCAAAAATCAGGTGACCCGATCTCCAAGACATCTCGGTGAGAAATCCGATGGTTGCAAAATAGAGATGGTAAAAGGCCATGGCAACGCTAATCCCTATAATCATCCATTGGGTTATACTTGTTCTTTTGTTATTCAATGATTGACTCATTTCTTACGATATGATTGTCTTTTATTTTTCATCTTATGCGGTATATCGAAACTTCAGTAAGCCCACATAGCTTGGAATCTATCAAAGAGGATCAGGATTTTCTATCCCAACAAAGTTCAATATTCGGTCCTTATAAGCTGGATTGAGAGATAAAATTGATCTAGCCTCATCAGGTGTGGCGATTTCCCTGCCCACTTCACGGGTGATGCGAACAATCTTTTCAACCAGCAAGGGGTTTGAGGCCTGGGAACCATCCGGCATAGATAGATTGTCTTCAAGCCCCACGCGTACATGTCCTCCCATGACGATTGCGGCAGTGGATAAGGGAATCTCAGCCTTGCCGATGCCCGCCACTGTCCATGTGGAGTCTTGAGGAATGGTTTCCGACAGGAATTGCAG
>MVDB01000141.1 GCA_002050025.1 Desulfobacteraceae bacterium 4484_190.2 | reverse complement strand
TGCCCTGGGAGGCAAGGACCTGCCCAGACCGTTTCCCAGGATGCAATATAGTGATGCCATGGAACATTATGGCACTGATCGGCCGGACATTCGCTTTGACATGGCATTTGAGGATGTCACGGACATTGTTCAGGATACCGGGTATTCCGTTTTCCGACAGATCATCAGTAACGGGGGACAGATTAAAGGGTTCTGCGTAAAGGGACAGGCAGCGGCATTAAGTAAAAATGTACTCCAGAATGAATACTCCATGAAGATCGCACCCTCCTTCGGGGCCAAAGGTATGACATGGATGAAAGTCATAGGCGGGAGACTGGAATCCAATATCGTCCAGTTTTTCACCCCGTCCGAACAAAACGGCCTTATGAAGCGTTTCGGGGCCGAAGACGGTGATGTACTTATAATGATTGCCGATGTCTCCCGTGACCTGATCAGTGAAGTGCTTTGCAGTCTTCGACTACACATCGCTGACAGATTAGACCTGATCCCTGAGAACAGCTACCATCCTTTGTGGGTTTGCAACTTTCCGCTCTTCGAGCTCAAGGATGGGAAGGTGAGCTCCCAGCACCATCCATTTACAATGCCGGATACAACCAGTTTTTCTCCAACAAACATGGCGGAATTGCTGGCCCTCAATTCCAGGGCATATGACCTGGTTGTAAATGGGGAGGAATTAGGCGGTGGGAGTATCCGTATCCACAAAATGGAGACCCAGAAAAAGGTTTTTAAGGCCCTTGGTTTGACAAAGGAAGACGTGGAAACCAAGTTCGGCTTTTTTCTCAGGGCATTGGAATATGGTGCGCCGCCCCACGGTGGAGTGGCTCTTGGTATCGACAGGATGGTTGCAATGATTCTGAGTGTCCCGTCCATCCGGGATGTCATTGCTTTTCCTAAAAACCGACGTGCTCTTTGTCCACTGAGCCGGGCTCCATCTCCGGCAGACAAATCCCATCTTGAAGAGCTGAATCTGGGCCCAGGATTTCGTACACAAAAGGCCGGAAGCAGAATTTATGGATCGACTCAAGCAGATATCACCGAGCATGAGTTAAAACGACCTGAAAAAATTTCCAGGGATGAGGTCGCACACGTGGCAAAACTTGCGCGGCTGAAGCTTGATGATTCTGAGGCTGCTTTATACCAGAAAGACCTGAATTCTATTTTAGGTTATTTTGAAACACTTAAAGAGTTAGATACAGAGAAGGTACGTCCAATGAGCCATGTATTGGAAGTAAAGAATGTGTGGCGAGAGGACAAACCCGGTAAGACAAAAAAGTCAAATCCACTCTTGTCAAACGCTCCCGAGAGCGAAAAAGGCTACTTTAAGGTCCCGAAAATATTAGAGAGTTAGGAAAAATAATAGTTCACCGCAGAGACGCTGAGATCGCAGAGAAAAGATATTTTATTTTCTGGTGACCAAGGATTCTCGCTATGCGGAAGAGGTCAGAAAAAAAAACAGTTCGATGCCCTCTTAGAATGACAAAGGTCAAAGCCCCCCAGTGAAATAGCTTACAGATTTCACGGGGCAGGCAGATTTCAAATGAATACCAAATGACAAATGCAAAAAAATATATGTCCTCCAATTAATTCAAACGCAGCCTACACTAATGGAGATGCAGAATGGGGAAAAGAGTAAGTTCTTAATAAGGCCAGGCTGTATTAGAAAAATCCCCCTCAATCCCCCTTTGCAAAAGGGGGAAGCAGTCGGAATGCCTGGACTTATTGATATATTGCGTAAAAGATAAATAACTGATCGTTTTGGAAAACATTTTGACATTGGGGTTTTGGATTTGATTTGACATTTGGATTTTGTCATTTGAACTTTATTCCATGGGGCATAACAATCACTATCTGACACGCATAGCAGGGCTGGGACCATCGCGCTACTATTGCGGGGTAGTTTAAGGAATTAATTAAATTATTACGAAGGCAAAAACATGGAATTGTGCGATCGAAGTGCATGTGATCTAGTCGGAATGCTGAAAAAACGGGAGATCAGCTCGCGGGAAATCACCGAATCGGTATTCAAAAGGATTGATGAAAAAGAAGACACCATTAATGCCTATATCACCACCACGCGAGAAACAGCTTTAAAACAGGCAGACCTCGCAGACAAAAAGTTTCGAAATGGGAAAAGGACTTCTCTGCTCAACGGAATACCCATTGCGATCAAAGACATTTTGTGTACTCAGGGCATAAGAACTACCTGCGGTTCAAATATCTTAACCAACTTTATTCCTACTTATACCGCCACTGCTGTGAAAAAAGTCCTCCAGGCCGGCGCAGTGTTAATAGGAAAAACCAACATGGATGAATTCGCCATGGGTTCTTCAACTGAGAACAGCGCCTTTGGCCCGACACGAAACCCTGTCAATATCGAACATGTCCCAGGCGGTTCCAGCGGCGGATCTGCCGCGGCCGTATCAGGTGGAGAGACAATACTGGCCATTGGCACTGACACAGGCGGTTCAATTCGCCTTCCGTCCGCCTACTGCGGCGTAGCCGGGATCAAGCCCACATATGGCAGGGTCTCGCGCTACGGGTTGATTGCCTATGCCTCATCTCTGGATCAAATAGGCGCTCTTGGTCGAACTACCGAAGACTGCGCCATGTTGTTGAACGTAATTTGTGGACACGACAGTTTGGATAGCACGTCTGCTCAAGTCAAAAAGCCGGATTTTCGAAGGTTTCTTAATAAAGGAATTAAAGGACTCAAGGTAGGGTTGCCAAGAGAGTATTTTGTTGAAGGCATAGATACGCGGGTCGAAGATCAAATCATGAAGGCGGTCAAGGTATTGGGTAAAAACGGGGCAGATATTGTAGATATCTCTTTGCCCCACACAAAGTATGCCATCAGCGCCTATTACCTTATAGCCACAGCCGAAGCGAGCAGCAACCTTGCCAGGTATGATGGTGTAAAATATGGTTTCAGATCGAATCAAGATATCCCTGATTCGGTCAGGATGTATGAGGAAACCAGAAGTGAAGGATTTGGAAAAGAAGTAAAACGAAGGATCATGTTAGGCACCTATGCCCTTTCTGCCGGCTACTACGACGCCTATTACCTGAAGGCGCAAAAAGCCAGGGCACTTATAAAAGATGATTTTGACAAGGCATTTGAAAAAGTGGATTGCATGATTACGCCTGTGTCCCCCTGTCTCCCTTTCAAGTTAGGGGAAAAGATGGCCGATCCTCTGCAGATGTATCTTGTGGATATCTATACTGTCTCGCTAAACCTGACTGGGCTTCCCGGGATGAGTGTTAACTGCGGAACCGTTGATGGCTTGCCTGTCGGCCTCCAGATCATAGGCAAGGCATTTGATGAAGAAATGGTGTTGCGAGTTGGGAACACGTATGAAAAAATCGTGGAAGAAGACGTTTAATGACTCATCGCAAAGGCGCAAAGAACGCTGAGAAAGATAAGAAAACAAAAAAGTATCCCTTTGCGCTCTTTGCGCCTCTGCGGTGAATAGTAAACCCTAACGTTGAAGACAAGATTAGGAACTATAAATGGATTACGACATTATTATTTGTTTTGAAACCCATGTGGAGCTGAAAACAGAGACAAAGCTTTTCTGCGATTGTCCTGTAAAATACGAAGCCCCGCCAAACAGCCAGATATGTCCCGTCTGCACCGGTCAACCCGGGGCATTACCTGTGTTGAACAAAAAGGCCGTGGAATATGCCATCCGGGCCGGTCTTGCACTCAACTGCACCATAAACAGGGAATCCCGATTTGCCCGCAAGAATTATTTTTATCCCGACCTGCCAAAGGGATATCAGATATCACAATTTGAGAAGCCTTTTTGCGAAGACGGATACCTGGAGATCACAGGGGATGACGGTAAACCTTACGTTGTGGGGATCAAGCGCATTCATCTTGAGGAAGATGCCGGCAAGTTAGTGCATTCATCCGGCTCCCTTGAGGCTTCAGAGTACAGTCTTGTGGACTACAATCGGTCCTCTGTTCCCCTCCTTGAGATCGTTGCGGATCATGAACGAAATCCGTTACGCTCAGTTAAAGAAGCCCGTATTTACCTGGATAAGTTAAAGCAAATTATGAAGTATATAGAAATAAGCGATTGTATGTTAGAGAAAGGCCAGTTTCGTTGTGATGTCAACATATCTATTCGTCCCAAGGGGTCTAAGAACCTCGGTAATCGTGCAGAGATAAAGAACATGGCCTCCTTTAAATTCATTACAGAAGCCCTTGAATATGAGATCAAAAGGCAGTCGGAGTTAATTGAATCTGGCCGCCGGGTTTCTCAGGAAACAAGGCTTTTTGATGAGGAAAAGAAGATAACGAGGCCCATGCGGAGCAAAGAAGATGCGCCTGATTACAGGTATTTTCCAGACCCCGATCTGATTGAGGTAGAAATTGACCGGGAATTTCTCCAGGGAATTGAAGACAGCGTGCCTGAACTCCCCGATCAAAAGTTAGATCATCTCATTAAGAATTTTGGAATACCGAGACATGATGCCATTATCTTAATGAAAGAAAAAAAAATATCCGATTTTTTTGAAAAATGTGCCCTTCATTGTAATGACAGAAGGAAACTGAGCCATTGGATTACCAAAGATCTGTTCAAACTCTTAAATGATTCTTCTCTTACAATAGACGAATGCCCAATCCGGCCAAAGGATTTTTCTCAACTCATCAATCTCGCTGACAGAGGCGATATCACTGACAGTATCGGTAGAACGGTTTTATACGAAATGTTCAGGACCGGCAAAAACCCCGAAACCATTATAGAGGCAAAAGGTCTCAAGCCCATTCAGGATGTAGATCTTTTAGATAAAATACTGGATGAAGTGATAGGGGAAAACCCTGATGCTGTTTCAAACATAAAACAGGGGATCACTAAACCAATAGACTTCCTGGTTGGCCAGGTTATGAAAAAAACACGGGGAAAAGCCCCTGCCAAAAAAGTCAGGGAATTAGTTCATAAGAAATTGTTAAAAGGCCCTACACAGTCATAGTAAAAGCCAGGCCCTCTGGGCCTGGCTTTTAATTTCACATCATATTTTGTATTTCTTTGATGAAGAGATATAAAAAATATTCCTCCAAACCAGTACCCAGTACCGGATACCAAGTACCACGACAATTGAGGTTACAGTGTCGGCAAATACCGCTCAATCTCGAACTGGCTTACATGGGTCCTGTAACGATCCCATTCAATTTTCTTATTCTCAATGAATTTGTTAAACACATGCTCGCCTAATACCTTTCTTACCAGTTCACTTTTCTCTGCTTCCAGTATGGCCGCATAGAGGTTTCCGGGCAGGTCTGTAATCCCATGGGCCCTTCTTTCCCCAGGATTCATTTCATAGATATCTTCTTCAATGGGATCCGGTAATTCATATTTATTTTCAATACCTTCAAGTCCCGCACCCAGCATCACCGCAAAAGCAAGATAAGGGTTGCAGGCAGGGTCAGGGGAGCGAAACTCAATCCTTGTGGCCTCTTCTTTTCCCGGCTTATACATGGGTACCCTGATCATACATTTCTGTCACCCTTGAAAAGTGACTGATGCACATGCATACCACTCCCGTTTTCCCCGAAAACAGGCTTTGGCATAAAAGTCGCGTAGACGCCATTTTGTCGCGCGACCTCCTTCACTATCACCCGATAGGTCATGGTCTTATCTGCCATCTTCAGGCCTTCATCGAAACGGAGATCAATTTCATGTTGACTGGGAGCTACTTCATGGTGGCTGTATTCCACCCTTACATCCGTGGACTGCAAGGCAAATATGGTTTCTCTTCTCAAATTTGCCCCCATGTCCAATGGCCTTGCATCGAAATACCCTCCTGTATCCAGAAACTCGGTGCAGGTATTGTCTTTAAAATAAAAATACTCAAGTTCGGGTCCTACATAGTAGGTAAGCCCCTCTTTAGCCACTCTTTCCAAAAGCCGCTTTAGCACATGACGAGCACCCCCTTTATAGGGCGTCCCGTCCGGATTCAAAATATCACAGAACATTCGTGCCACAGGCCGCTCCCCACCCCTCCACGGTACCAACTGAAACGTGGTTGGATCCGGTTTGGCGATCATGTCGCTCTCTTCAATCCTGGCAAACCCCTCGATTGAAGAACCATCAAAGCCCATACCTTCAGTCAAACCTTCATCCAGTTCTGATGGTGTGATCGCAAAACTCTTCAAAACACCCAAAATGTCAGTGAACCAAAACTGGATAAAGCTGATGTCCTTCTCCTTAACGATTTTTTTTACATCCTCAATGGACTGGCAGTTCATCTTAATTTCCTCCGATAGTTAATTTGTAATTGAAATCTTATATTGGAATATCAATCTGCAAGCTGGATGCCAAATTGTTTAAAACTTAAATTAGACATCATTTCAATAGGTTATGCTGTATAAAACTTTAAAGCCATAACACTAAAAACACAATTTTGTAGTTATATACATATATTTCCTACATAAATGTATTTTAGGCAAGGGTTTTGTAACTTCTAATAAGCTCGGATGGACTTTATCCGTAAGGATTTTATAAAAGGCTTACGCCCGCCTGCCATCGCCTGGCACTGGCGGGCAGGC
>MVDB01000140.1 GCA_002050025.1 Desulfobacteraceae bacterium 4484_190.2 | reverse complement strand
GTGTGGAAATAGACCTCAGCGGGCGTCCTTCCCCCAAAGGTTTGGTGTGGCCTCTCATTGTTGTAAAACCAGAAATATTCCCTGAGACCTTTGATAAGATCCTCCACTGTCTCATAGTCCTTGATGTATATGTCTTCGTACTTAACCGTTCGCAACAACCTTTCAACCATGATGTTATCCATGGCCCGGCCCTTGCCGTCCATACTGATGCGGATTCCATGGCTTTTCAAGACTCCTGTAAATGCGGTTCCCGTATATTGAGATCCCTGATCGGTATTAAAGATCTCTGGCTTGCTGTAGAGCCTCACAGCCCTCTCCAGAGCGCTTACACAGAATCCATCATCCATGGTCACCGAAATCTCCCAGGAAAGCACATAGCGGCTGTACCAGTCCATCACCACAGTCAGGTAAACAAAGCCGCCTCTCAGGCGTATGTATGTCAGATCACTACACCAAACCTGATTGGAATAATTGATCTCCAGGCCTCTTAGAAGATACGGATATATCTTGTGTGCTTTGTCCGCAACACTCATCCGTTTCTTCGGAGCTATGGATTCCAGACCCATCAGCCGCATCAATCTCTGCACCCGTTTCCGATTTACCTTGTATCCTTTTCTCTGAAGGAAATCCCGCATCTTACGGGTCCCGTAAAATGGATGCCTGGTGTACTCCTCGTCAATCAGCTTCATTAGCTCGAGATTTTCTTCCGTCTCCGGCTTCGGTTCCCGGTAATAGCTGGATCGCGGCAATCCAATCAGCTCACATTGTCTTCGAACGCTTAATCGCCTATGATTGGGTTCTATCCCTGCCTACCGCAGGCAGGATAGCCCGTTTCTCAGCAACGCTCAGTCCAGTAATCCGGTCTTTTTTTTAAGCCAGTCCACTTCTACCTGCAGTTGACCGACTTTGCGATACAGCCGATCACGCTCCTGGTTCAACCGTTCAGCCTCTCGGTCTTTGCCCCGGCTGAATACCTTGGGAGCTGCCTCCAGAAGCTGCTTCTTCCACAGATTGATCTGATTCACATGCACCCCGAACTCCTGGGCCAGTTCATTCGCCGTCTTCTGACCCTTGATAGCTTCAAGGGCAACTTTTGCTTTGAACTCGTCAGAAAACCTTCTCCGTTTCACTCTGGCCCCCCCTTTCTCACAATTCCCATCTTCACTTTAACAAGAGCCTGTCCCAAATTTAGTGGGAAGTGAATGGCGGGTCATCATGCTTTCCTCTACGCAGCCTCCCTTGTCTGTTCCTCTACTGTAGGATATCGACCAAGTTTGGCTTTCAGTACCCATAGATCTCTGTAGCCCTGTATGCGCCGGAATTTCTTCTCTGCGGCCAATAGGGCCGAGGCCGCCCACCTGAGCACCATCTTGCCATCCCTCCAGCGGGTCACCCGGCCGGTTCTTCTGCGAACCCCCGAATAAGGGCTCTCAATGATGTTGGTGGTTGCCAGGCAGCGTCGTAGCGATCCGGGCAGCTCCAAGCGATTAATAGTAAAGGTCTCTTCCAGACCCTCCAGTAGGCTCGCGGCTGCACCAGGATACTCAACCTCAAGCCACTGGGCCTGCTTCTTGAGCCGTGCTATCCCCTCCTGCCACGGCAACCTGTATGCCGCCTTCATCACCGTTTTTACCTGAGCGGCCAGCTCATCGGGCAGATTGTCACACACATTCTTAATTTTGTGATTCCGGCAGCGTTGCACCGGATTGTCAGGTCCAAAGACCTTGTTAATGGCCGACCTCAACGCCCTTGAGCCGTCAATGACAAACAGATACCTCCCTTCAGGGTCAACCCCTCTGCTGACCACATCCTCCAACAGGGCCGTGGCAGCCGCTCCGTTCTCACTTGCTCCTTGTACCAGAGAAAGGATATGCTTCTTGCCCTCAGCATCCACCCCAAGAGCACAGATCACGTGGTGATCACCAACGACCAGCCCGTCAATGTAAATGATAAGCAATTGCACATTATCAAAACGCCTCTGCGTCAGTCGCTCAATCTCCTTGCCGCTCTGCTCAATGAACTGCCTGCTGATGCTGGATTTACTTACCCCCACCGTCTCGGCCATCTGCGCAATTACATCTCGGTACTCCCTCGTTGACACATTGCGCATCAGAATCTCAAAAACCCTTTGCCTCATCCTTTCACTGCTGTTGATGGCTTCATAGGCGGGAATTTCAGCCTCCCCGCCTCTCCCCCCGCCCTTCTTCCGAAGCCGAGGACGCCTCACCCTCACCTTGCGCTCCATAAGCTCCACACTGCCCCACTGACTCCCATGCCAGCCAATCTCACCACCCCTGCGGCCCTGGTGCTTATCCCCCGCAACCGCCCTGGCAGACAGCTCAAGCACCGCTTCAATACTGGCTCGGCCCAAAACATCAATCAGCTCGTCAATGGCAAGCCTCGAACTCTCTATCAGTTCAACCATTGGAGCTAAAACCTCAGCGTTCTCTACCAGATATTCCCTTAACTTTTTGCTGTCCCTACGATTCACAATGCGGTATGATTTTCCCATGGCGGTTCCTCCTTTCTTAATTGGTTTTCCTTAATCCGATTCTAATGAATCGGCAGGATGAACCACCACCCTTTTCTTAACTTCCAACTATTTTCGGGACAACCTCCTTTAACATATTGTCCCATTCTTGGGGTCCACTATAGATCTCCGTAAGTCTATACTGCCTATGACAATAATTTTTGACATGTTTTTATAAAAGATTTAAGTTTTAAGGACTTGATAAGGGCGTGCAGCATCGAAGAAATAATTTTCAGCTCTTTAATAAGTTCGTTTTTTATCTCGTGGCTTATCACACCAATTTGCTGTGCAATATAAACCTGAGTACGCAATTCAGCCGCAGAACCCTTGGCAATGTGTAAAAAACGGATATACTCGGCAAGCGAATCGCGTTCTGCCCCTTTTGAGATATTAGAAGCTATAGAAACGGCAGACCGCGTCATCTGATCCTTTAACCCATAATCTCTACAATCCTTCAAAACCTCATAAATTCTTACTGCGATTCTGAAGCCACGTTTCCACACATCAAGATCCTCAAAAGACCTATACGCCACCCACTCACCCCTCTACTTAAAACTTAACACTTAATACTTAATTCTTAATTCACCTCCAACCACCCCTGAAACATCAACACATCCCAGAGATGATATGCCCAGTTTCTTTTGCCTGACAAATGTTCAGTCCACTTTTGCCGGCTAGGTTTAACTATACCATCTCACTTTTTAGCTTATCTCGTTGTGATAATTTGATGGCCTGTCTCCAAAATTCTCGACGTTGAGCTTCGAGATTTGATTGTTGAAACTCCTTAGCCAACCGCCAATTACGCTTACTGGCAGCTGTCAATTTCTCTGGATTATTGACGACTTCTGCTAAGCTGCGTGCATAGGTTTGCAAGTCGCCTACAGGCACCAGGAATGATTTGTCAAGTAGCTCCGGTGCGTTACCCACCGATGTGCTGATTACAGGGAGACCAAAAGCCATGGCTTCAAAAAGCGTTCGAGGCCCACTTTCCGTTGTTGAAGCCATTAATGCCAATTCAGCCTCATGGTAAAATTGGAAGAGAGTCTCACCCCATTTAACAGGACCATGGAAGGTCACATTTGCACCAAGACCCAGCCGAGCAGTCAGATTTTTTAGATCGGCCTCTATAGGTCCTGATCCAACAATGTCCAGGTGCCACCCCTTGGGCAAATTACCTCTGGCAAGCCCTAATGCATTGAGAATCAAATCCACCCGTTTGACATATTCCAGATGTCCCACATACAAATATCGCCTTACCGGTTTCTCAAAATGCCGAGGCGACGTGCCAAAATCTTCAGGTTGATAAGCATCGCTGATTGCACTATGCAGATCTCCGGCAACGGGAAAGTGCTCCATAAGTTCTCGATTAACGTACAACCCGGCTACGGACTGGCGACGGACGTAGGCAGAAAAAGCATACTGCAACAGTATATAAACCAACCCAGGCAGACCAAATCTCTGAAGCATGTACTCTCTATTCAGAACAGTGCTCCCGCGCATCTCCAGAATCAAACGTCGGCCGGATTTTGCAGCCAAGCGGGCAATCAGCAATGAAACGGGACTGGTGCCGCCTTCCACATAAATAAATTCTGCCTGTTTAATCAGTTTTAACAGAGAGCTGCGAATTTTAGACGATGATAAAATTTCCAGAACACGAAAAATCCCCCGCAATCCGCCTATACCGTAGTCCGGCAGGGGCAACGCAAGTTCAGCGCCAGCATCGTGCAGGTTTGTGTAAAAGCCTGCCCCTTTTGTCTGATGTCTTGTCCGTGCCACAACCAAGGAATGATGAACATATGTACTGGTTTGGTTAAGGGTCTCTGTGTAACAACGATCCCCGAACCTGACCTCTCCATCACCAATAAGAACAGGATAGTCAAGCACAAATAATCCAAAAGGCTGCTTGGGTATCATATTGATATATCTCTTAATTTAATTTTTGAAAAGAATGTCGCAATCAGTGGCCGCATGGCATACCAAAAATAATAAGGTGGTTTTTCGTCCCGCCGAATTGCTTTCAAAACAACATATCCAGAATACATGGCATTTCGCCAGTTTGGCCGCGTGTTCCTTCGATAGTACACCAGCGGCTCCTGCAGATTGTGATAACGGAAATGCCTGTATCCTCTCAACCAAAGGTCATAATCTTGGGCACGACGCAGGTCATCGAAACCACCCAGTACACGAAAAAAAGACGGCCGCGCGAGAACAGTGGATGTGTAGAAAGGGCAACGCCTGTAGATATCTGCTGCCAGTATAGCATGGTCAGCCGACAGTTTGCTAATGCCTAAATTTTCACCCCTATCAGTTACATTAATAATAGCCCCACCCAACACATCGATATCGGGATGAGCATTTAGAAAGGCAACCTGCAATTCAAGCCGCTGGGGTAACGCAACGTCATCGGAGTCCAATAGGGCAATATAATCGCCTCGGGCCATAGATATGCCCGCGTTACGTGCCTTTGCCTGCCCGGTATTGGACTGACGCGTGATCCGCAGGCGGGAGTCTTCCAGTGCGAGTTCGTTGAGGAGTAGCCAGCTCTCATCCGTTGAGCCATCATCAATAATGATATGCTCCCAGTGCGGGTATGTTTGCAGTCGCACACTTTCAACGCATTTGCGCAATGTCTTGACTGCGTTGTAAGTGGGTGTGATAACACTAACCAATTTTGTCATATGCTTCATACGCCTTTTTTACAGCACCACATTTGAGCCAAACGGCTTCACTTCATTCCACTCAAAGGGCATGCCCGCGGCATCCTGGCGCGTAATCACGTTCCAATCATATCGGCGAGGCTCCAAACCAAGGCCTGTTTCCGCCAGATGATGCAAATAGGCATAGTCGGCCGGCGCCATCTGGTCTGTCAACGCATTGATAAAAATCGCTTCAGAGTACTCATTTCCACCTAAATTGATCGATTGAGATACGATAGCCTGGATTCCCATGGAGTCCAGAAGCCCTAACGGTCTTGGGGAAAGAACAGCGCCCCTGACGAGATCTCATGCCAGTATATGTTAGGTTGGCGATTAATCTATATGCAATGGGCCACTCTGTTAACCATATTCGTGGCGTCCTTTACAAAGGAGGAATTATATGACATAGTGGCTCTATGTTAAACAGTTCACCAGAAAGCCTAACGGAATGGGCCCGCTTCTTTCTGGAACCTAAAAACACCAGTCATAGACAGTATGAAGCCTTGAGGGCCTACTTCGTTGAGAATGTCTCCAGTAGGGAAGCAGCCAGGAGATTCGGATATACCGAAGGCAGCTTTCGTGTTTTGG
>MVDB01000139.1 GCA_002050025.1 Desulfobacteraceae bacterium 4484_190.2 | reverse complement strand
TTAGTTTAGAAGCAAATTCTCGATATGTTGGAGCAACATAAAAGGCTCACGGCTAAATTCCTATCACGGAGTTTACCCCTGGCCCAGACCTAATTTTATGAGTGTAATTCTATGACATCAACTTATGAAGCTTTACAAAGCATATGCTGTGTGCAGGGCAAAATCGCACCAGGGCGGGCCGTAAAGGTTTTATACCCGGCGGGCCGTAAAGGTTTTATACCCAGGATATTGAACAAATTAGTTTGGAAATACAGGATTTTTAGATCTTTCCTCATAGGCTTAAGCGCTGAACAATGGCTGACGATAATATTGAGAATAAGAAAAATCACTCAGGGCAATCAACGAGACCTGAGGAGCAATCCACAGGCCGTGAACTTAAGGCTTATCTGGTAAGAAGACATGGAAAGGACCGTAGAAGCGGGGAGGATAGAAGGCGACGGAAAGATAGAAGAACCGGAAAGGGCCCTTTCACTAAAAAAGAAAAAAGAGACGGAAAAGAACGAAGGAGCGGGAAGGACCGCAGAAGCGGTCAGGAGCGAAGGAGTACAAGAAAACTTAGAATCCCCATTTTTGTTAAGCTTACCAGTCTATCCACTATACTGATCCTGGTGGTTATTTCTATAATCAGTTTTTCAATTTTAAAAAAGCAAAAAGCGCAATATATTGGCCAGTTGATTAACTTGGGAGAGGTTATGGTTCGTATGGTGGCCAACAACGCTCCAGAAAAACTTTTGGGAGAGGAAGATCTGGCCTTATTCCAACTTGTAAAAGACATCGCAGAAGATAAGCAGGTTATATATCTTCTGATCACTGACCAAAAGGGCGTTATCAAGGCCCATAACCGTATTGATATGGTGAACAAGATATATTCACCGCCGGACAATATCCTGTTTCTTAAGGAAGACAATAAGGTTAAAATAAGTTATTTTATTCGTGGCCGAGAAGAGGTCATGCTTTTTGAAGAACCAATTACCTACCAGAAACTAAGGGTTGGGGAAGTCCACCTGGCCATATCACAGAGAAAGATTTTGGAGAACATTCACGATGCCAAGACCTCTATTCTGGTACTCACAGCGTTCATAACACTCCTGGGGATTATGCTGAGTTTTGCGCTCAGCATGTATTTTTCACGTCCTATCAGGAAGCTGGGGGAGAGTATCAAGGCCCTGGCAATGGATGATTTTGATCGTCGTGTGGCTGTTAACCGCAATGATGAGCTTGGAGACCTTGGCTTAGCTTTTAACAGGATGGCCGAGGATCTGGCACTCAAGGAAAAGATTAAGGATTCCTTTGGGCAGTACGTAACACCTGAGATAGTTGATATGATACTGGAAAACCCTGATAATCAATGGATGAAAGGGCTAAAGGTGGAAGCCTCGGTTCTATTTGTTGATATAAGGGGTTTTACAAGCCTGGCGGAGGAAAAAGAGCCGGAGGCCGTTGTTGAGATGCTTAATGATCATTTTACCAGGGTAACTGACATCGTGATTAGGCGTGGTGGACATTTGAACAAGTTTGTTGGAGATGAAGTGATGATAGTTTTCGGTACTCCAGCCCCCAATCCTCAACACGCTGAGGCTGCTGTAAGGGCGGCCCTGGATATACAGGAAGAAATAGCAAGGATTGATCGCAAAAAAAAGATTGGGGATGTGTCTTTTGAGGTCGGTATTGGTATTAATTCCGGTGAGATAGTGGCGGGGAACCTTGGCTCACCCAAACGAATGGAATATACGGTTATTGGAGATAACGTAAATGTGGCATCGAGGCTCACTTCCCTTGCAAAGGGCGGAGAAATATTGATCAGTAAGCAAACCTATGAATCAATCGAAGACAATGGCAGGTTGAAAGTAGCTGAGAGAGGTAAAGTATCTGTCAAGGGGAAAAAGGTGGAAATAACTATTTTTAACGTGTTGAGATTTAATGAGGTTCAAGATGAGCAAGACAGCCGGAACCCTGAATAGGGAGAGATTAAGGGCCTTTGTCTTCGCCCTGATAGCGATAGGCCTTCTCTTTCAGTCATCCTGCGCTACTCTCGAAGTGGCCCTAAAAAAAGCCGAAAAGGCGCTGTGGCAGGAAAAAACCCCAGAGCCTCTTCAATTTCAGTCAGACGAATATATTGTCTACAGATTACAAGGGGGGGAAACCCCTGTTACACTTGCAGAAAAGTTTCTCGGAGATGAAAAGCGGTCATGGGTCATCGAAGACGCAAATGAGGAGATCGAGTTTAGAGAAAATCAAATAATTATAATCCCTTTGAAGGAAGAAAATAAGGGAGGACTGGCAATAGACGGTTATCAGGCAGTTCCGATTCTATCCTACCATCATTTTGCTGAAAGCTGTGAATCTAACCTCTGTGTCTCCGCCAGCATTTTTGACCAGCAGATGAGGTACTTGAAAAATAATGGTTACAGGGTCATAACAATGCATGAGCTTCTTGGGTTTATGCAGTATCGTCATGCCATCCCTAAGAGATCGATTATTATTACCATTGATGATGGCTACAGGTCTGCTTATGAGATTGCATATCCAGTGCTCAAGAAATATGGTTTTACAGCGACACTCTTTATCTACACGGATTATGTGGGAGTTTCCAAGAGCGCTATCACGTGGAATCAACTCCGAGAAATGAAGGTCGATGGTTTTGGAATTGGCTCTCATACCATTTCTCATTGTGATCTTGCAAAAAAAATGACAGGCGAACAATTTCAGGACTATATAAAAAGGATCAAAAGAGAAATTTTTGTATCTAAACAGATAATCGACAAAGAGCTGGGACAAGATACTTTCTGTTTCGCCTACCCTTACAGCCGTTATAATGCCTCCGTATTGAATCTTTGTGAACAGGCGGGTTATAAGATCGGAGTAACTGTGGATAGGGGAGGAAACGCCTTTTTTAAAGATCCGCTTGTCCTGGACAGAAATCAGATATTAAAAAGCTACATGTATGCCTTCATAGCCAATTTAAAAACCTTTAATAAGTTCCCTCTAAAGTGAAAACCAAATGTTTTTAATTTCTATCTTTATTAAAATACCCCCCATCTCCCGCTTAGTAAAGGGATGTGAGCGTGAATTTTTCAGCACAGGAAAGGGGGGAATCATAGCATCCTCCTTTCTGGTCCTCCTCTTTGCCTGGATCTTGATAGGGCCCTGCGGTTGTGCAACCCCGGGAGAAAGGCCTCATGGAATTGTAAAAGAAGACCTTTTCAAGGAGTATGTTGAGAAAGGTCGAGATTGCGAAGGTAAGGGGGATCTGGTAGAGGCCTTAAAACAATATAAACTGGCCATGACTGTAGACCCTGCAAACAAGGGGGTTGTTGATAGCTCTAACAGGGTGGAAACGGCGCTACGTAGTTTAGCTGAAAAACACTATAAGGCAGGGCTTAGATTAGACAAGGCAGGAAAATATGCCCGCAGTCGTCAACAATTTTTGATAGCCTTAAGGCTCTGGCCGGATTATCCTGAAGTAATCAAAATGCTCACCACCAGAAAACGGATTAAGATCAAGCGGTACGTTGTACATACTGTCAGGCCCTCAGAAAGCATTTCCAAACTGGCAAAAATCTACTATGGAGATTCTGAGAAATTTTCCATTATAGCCAAATACAATAATTTTGATGATGCCTCCCGGATCGCTGTCGGTCAGAAAATTAAAATCCCTGAGATAGAAGGTGTAGATTTTTTAGTCGGAAAGGAACCTGTTGAGACAGAATCCCTGTCAGTAGATGATTTGGAAATTGCCGAATGGGATTGGGAAGATTACGCTCTGGAAGACCGACCGGAACCGGTGGACCAGGTTGCCATCTATCGTAATCACGGGGTGGACTTGTTTAGAAAAGGTGAATACCAGATGGCAATTGTTGAATTCAGCAAGGTACTAAATGCAAACCCTGATGATAACATTGCGCTTGCCTATTCCCATAAGTCCCATTATCAACTTGCAATGGGTTTTTTTGCCAAAAAGGACTACCTCGGGGCAAAAGGTCAATTTGAGGCTTCCCTCCGATATACGAAAGATTGTTACAAATGCAAGGTATACATAAGGAAAAGTGAAGATTTATACAAAGAAATGCATTATAAAAAGGGGATACGGCTTTTCGACAAGGAACAATTAAACAAAGCTATCAAGGAATGGGAGCTGGTAAGGTTTATGGATCCGGAATATAAAAAGGTGAATGAATTAATCAATAAGGCCAAAATGCTTTTGAAAAAGATAGAGGAGTTGAAAAAGAGTCAAAAGGATTAAATACACTGATCCCTTATCCTGAAGCACCCGGAGAAAGTACCATGAACAAAGAAAAGAAGGCCGTATGGGGCTGGGCAATGTACGACTGGGCAAATTCCGCTTTTGCGACAACGGTTATGGCCGGATTTTTCCCCATTTTCTTCAAGCAGTATTGGAGCTATGGAGTTGATGTCAATGTTAGCACTGCCCAGCTTGGATTCGGTAATTCAATCGCCAGCCTGCTTGTGGCGTTAATGGCACCTGTCCTGGGTGCTATTGCCGATAAGGGATCGGCCAGGAAAAAATTCCTCATATTTTTTGCATACCTGGGTGTACTCATGACGGCTTGCCTCTTTCTGGTCGGAAAAGGAGAATGGGCCTGGGCCATTTTTGTTTATGCCATGGGGATTATCGGATTCTCCGGTGCAAACGTGTTCTATGATTCTCTCCTGCCGACTGTGGCGGGGAAAGACAACGTTGATTATATATCAGGCCTTGGATTTGCCATGGGATACCTTGGCGGTGGACTCCTCTTTCTTATTAATGTGTTAATGACATTAATGCCGGAGAAATTTGGATTGGCCGATGCCGGTGAGGCAGTCAGATACTCTTTTATTTCGGTGGCCATATGGTGGGGTATGTTTACCATCTTTACAATACTGTGGGTGCCGGAAGAAAAAAAGGCTGGTGCATCGAGCGAGGGCAGGAACTCTATTTCAGATGGCTTCCGGCAGATTATTGGGACATTTAAAAAAGTTCGACATTTGAAGACTATATTTTTATTTCTGCTGGCATATTGGTTTTACATTGACGGTGTTGATACCATTATCCGCATGGCTGTTGATTATGGGATGTCAATCGGGTTTGCATCTAATGATTTGATAATCGCACTCTTGGTTGTCCAGTTTGTGGGATTTCCTTCCGCACTGGTGTTCGGGAAATTAGGTCAAAAATGGGATGTGCGCAAGGCAATCTACCTCGCCATCGGCATCTATATGTTTATTGTTGTGTGGGGAACTATGATGACCGTAAAGCAGGAATTCTACATTCTGGCCATCATGATCGGTTTGGTCCAGGGTGGTATTCAAGCTCTCAGCCGTTCCTATTATTCGCGATTAATTCCCAGAGGACAATCTGCTGAATACTATGGATTTTACAATATGCTGGGCAAATTTGCAGCCATTGTTGGCCCGGCTCTCATGGGTGTTGTCGGCCTGATTGCAAGACGATTGTTAATGCCGCCCACACCCACCGCCGGGCAAATTGAGCATATTGGACAATTAGCTGCACGCTGGAGTATTGCATCTGTTTTGATACTTTTTCTAATCGGGGCCATCCTTTTCTATTTTGTGGATGAAGAAAAGGGTAAAGCAGAAGCGGCATATTTATCAGAATCGTAGTTTGGCTGTTAGAATCTAACCCTTTGATTTTTCTCGATCCGCAAAAAAAACTAGCTCAAACCTCAATATATTGTATTTTTCCCTTGACTCTACACAATATAATGTGATAGCTGAATGTCTGTCGTTGTGCAGACAGGCTTCCGGCTATTAGACCCCACCACTCGGAAAGAAGACTAATAGGCCTCCGCCCGGTATGTCCAAAGCCTTGTAGGGATTTGCAGAAAACGCCTCAAGGCCATCCTGTCCA
>MVDB01000138.1 GCA_002050025.1 Desulfobacteraceae bacterium 4484_190.2 | reverse complement strand
TTCATAAGTTACTTAAAATGCTCCCCCCATTCCGAACTCCCATTGGCCTTTTGGTTCGCCTCCCTGGGGATCAAGGTTATAACCATACTCCAACCGAATTGGCCCCATGGGAGAGTACCATCTAATCCCCCCCCCTGCCGCTGTTCTGAGACCAGGGACGGTTAAAGCATTCTCATTTGCTGTATATACATTCCCCGCATCAAAGAAAACAGTCCCAACGACACCAAATTCCTTGACTAATGGGAATCTAAATTCCGCGGTATAGTACATCATCGTTTCACCGCCGATCCTGTCGTCGGTCTCAGGATCTCTTGGAGAAATGGATTCAAATTCAAACCCACGAACCGTTTGACCCCCGCCGATACGGAATTTCTGATAAACGGGTAGTTTTTCGCCGGGTCTTTTCACAACGAGGCCCCATGTACCTTTGACCAAAAAAACGGTATCCCAGAAAAGGGGGAAATACCAGCCAGTTTTGGCTATATATTTGTTAAAGCCGATATCTCCACCGAGAAACCCGCCCGCATACTCAAAACGCAGCCTGTTATAGGACCCTCTGCTGGTATCCCATAGCTTGTCCCGGCTATCCCGCGTTATTGCAAAGGCCATACTGCTGGTTATATTTTCACCCTCCATCTCTTGAATATCCAACGCGGCATCCTCTGGAACTTCAGAGATGTCAGTATTATCATATTGGTATTTTACCGTTCCTCTGGTAAAATCATCAATAGGTAGCAGGAATCCGAACAGGAGGCCCCCACCCAAGGCGTCCCTAGTATATTCATCATACTCACGCGACCTGTTATAAACGTTAATCCCGCCAGATATGGGCTTATCAAAAAGCCAGGGTTCAACAAAGTTGATATCGAATGCCCTTGATATTCCGCCAATTTTGGCTGAAGCCTGCAACCTCTGACCACGCCCGAAAAGATTGTTCTGGGCTATTTGGAAAATACCGAAGATACTATCTTCCGAGCTGTATCCCGCGCCAATACTGAACTGACCAGTGGACCTCTCCTTGACATTCACATCCAGGACCATCAGGTCTTCTGCACTCCCTTTTTTGGTTTGAATCTGAACGTCTTCGAAAAAACCAAGGCGCTGGACGTTTCGAGTACTTCTTCTGAGGTTCTTGGCACTGAAATAATCCCCTTCAATGACCTTTATCTCACGTCGGATAACCTTATCCCTTGTTACAGTGTTCCCTGAGATGCTGACCCTCTCAAACCGGACCTTCTCCCTCTTTGAAATAGTGTAGGTAATGTCCATCAAATGAGTCTCACTGTCCTCCCTGGTTATCGGAGTGACCTCTGCATGGGCATAACCCTCGTCAGCATAAATACTCCTCAGTGCCTGGACATCCTCACGGACCGTTTCTCGATTAAACGTCTTTTCCTGGCCAATATGAACTTCTTTTAAAAGATCATCGGCCGGCTTTACTAAATCCCCTTTAACGGCAACCTTGCCTACATGATACTGTGGTCCCTCCATGACCTCTATAATGATAGTGATACCTTTTCCCTTTTCATAGGAAATCTTTGGCTCACCGATTTTAGCCTTAATAAAGCCATTATTATGGTAAAAGGATGTTATTTTATGTACATCGAATTCCAGTTTCTTCTTATCCAAAACCCCGGATTTTGTGAAATATGACAACAAACCTTTCTCACTTATCTCCATGACATCCTTCAGGTCATCATCATCGAATTCGTAATTTCCCACAAATTTTATTTTCCTGATATACACTTTTTCGTTTTCGGTAATCTCGTATCTCACCAGCACCTGATTGTTCGGTAACTGCTCAATCTTATCTTCAATATCCACATTGTAATAACCTTTTTGCCTGTAGTATTCTCTGAGTCGATTGACACTTTGTTTGACCTCGTTTTGATCAAAGATAGTATAGAGTTTTATCCCCAATTCCTCTTCAAGTTTTTCCGTTTTCACTTTCTCGTTTCCCTGAATCACGATTTTTCCTATGGATGGCTTTTCAGTCACATGCAGGGTCACTATCTTTCCTTTTGGCCCATCTTCCGTTTCTATTTTAACATCCTTGAAAAACCCCATTTTATATATATCACGAAGGTCCTTATCAAGCCGCTCATAGTCCAGTCTATCACCTTTTTTGGTTCTAATTACAGCCAGGATGGCCTCTTTTTCTATACGTTGATTACCCTTCACATTGATCGAATCCACCTGGACAATCCCAACGATTTGATTATCAATATTCAAAGCAATCCGTTCAACCGTTTCTTTTAAGGCTTCAACATCCTCTGCCACCATAAAGAGAGAAAAAGGATCTCGCTTTTCCGACACATCAATCACCTTCAGATCGATACTCACCTTCCTTCCTATCTGGGTAAGGCTTCCTGCGACGATCCAATCAGCCTTTAAGTCCTCTCCCACTTTAACCAGTGTCCTCATGTCAAGAATGGGTGAAAAGGCGAGGGGGTGTTCATTGACTGCCTCAGGGCTGATTATTTTAAATCCTCTCTTTTCAAGACGGAGGGTAAGCATTTTTTGCAACCCACGTGTAAGATAACCAAATGATTTCGGGGCATAAACCCTGAATGGCATAACAGCGACCTTACCTCTTTCTTCAGCCTTAACCATTTTGGGTTTGAGAGGGCCGCACAGGGCAAGACACACCAATGCCGGGATCAAGATCCATCTCGACATTACTCCCTGGATGGATGCGAATCCCGCTGGCCCTTGACTGGTTCTAGCGAATGAGCCCATCAACTATTTCCATCCGCGTTGACATCTTTTTTGCCAGTCTTTCATTATGGGTGGCAATAACCATTGCAATACTCTCATCTCTATTGAGCCTGAGGAGGAGGTCGGCAACCCCCTGACCAGTTGACCAGTCAAGGTTTCCAGTGGGCTCATCTGCCAGTAGCAATTTGGGGTGCATCACCAGTGCCCGTGCAATGGCCACCCGTTGCTGTTCGCCTCCAGACAGCTCGCCAGCCCTGTGATTCAATCGTTTTTCAAGGCCCACCTTCTCCAGGACTTCCCTTGCCATTTCACTCGCCCGTTTTTTGGAGTAGCGGGCAATCAAGGCCGGCATCATGGCATTCTCCAAGGCGTTAAATTCCGGTAAAAGGTGATGGAACTGAAAAACAAATCCGATTTCTGCGTTCCTAAAGCTGGCTAAGGCCCCTGCATCCATTTCGTAAACATTACGGTCCTTGAATTTAACCACGCCCTCTGTGGGTGGATCAAGACTCCCCATGATATTGAGAAGCGTTGACTTCCCAACTCCGGAAGCCCCCATAATGGCCACACTGTCACCTGCATTCACCACCAAGTCTATGCCCTTTAAAATCCTGATCACATTACCGAGATGAGTGAAATATTTATGTATGTTTTCAAGCGTCAACATCTACAGACCCCAAGTGAACGGCATTGAAATATGAACGTCCAATCACGCCAAGGCGTGGTTTCTTTTCAGCCGTTTTGATACTAGTAACGAAAATCTTAATTTACCATAAGGTTGCATAAAATTTGAGTTCAAAACGGTATAGATTGGGTCAGTCCCGCCAAAGATAGGCGGGATTGGACCATTTTCAAGGACGAAAGCGTATTTAACATACGGTGAGGTCTTGAAAATAGTCAATCGTTTCTTGATGGTCTGATATAGAGCGAGCGAAGCGCTTTTGGACCAAATATTTCTGATACGTTAGGGTTTATTCTTCTGTTTCTCAAAAATATCATTTAGTAGTTCAGGTTTTAAACTCTATTTCTTCATGTTTTTCCATTCAATATTCGATGTTGGACGTTCGATGTTCGATGTTTATCTTTTTCATTCCCTCCCAGGCAAAAACAACATAGCGATTATGCTCTACTCATATCTAATAGCCGCAACCGGATTCAACTTAGATGCATGCCACGACGGGTAAATAGTCGCCAGAAAGGATATGACCACTGCGGAGAGGGAAACAAGACACACATCCCAAAATTCAACCCGGACAGGAAGAGTGGTGATATAATAAACGTCTGAGGGCAAGCTGATAAATTTGTACCTGGCCAGCAAATGGCAAATGCCCAAACCGGAGGCAAGGCCTGCCAATGTACCAACCAGGCCGACGAGCAAACCCTGAACCATAAAAATAGTCATAATGCTCTTCGCAGAAGCGCCCATGGCTCTCAGGATAGCAACATCTCTTGTCTTTTCCATAACCACCATTACCAGCGTGCTGATAATGTTCAGAGCGCCAACCAGTACGATCATGGTCAAAATGACAAACATGGCAAATTTTTCAAGCTTAAGCGCGGAAAAAAGGCTTCTATTCATCACCTTCCAATCCTTGGTCCAGTACGGGTTGCCTAATGCATTTTGAATTTTTGTTCCAACCTTGTCCGACCTGTATACGTCTTTGACCCTGACCTCCAGGCCGCTCACCCGATCTCCAAATCCCAGAAATGCCTGGGCCTCTTTGAGGGAGTTTATCATACTCTCAATGCTCAAAACATTGCCCGCTGTTTGCGGGCGGATCCCCCTTAGAATGGCACCCGATACATTCCCTGACCTGTTGACCATAACTTGACTATGTATAAAGGGAGTTGTCGCAACCACGCCTTCTACCTGACCGACCTTTCCAGCAACTATCTTATAATCGTTGAAAGCACCCTTATAGTTCAACACCAGGAGATGTGATTTGACCCCCAGAATTTTAGACATTAAATCCGCTCTAAAACCGTTCATCACAGATAGAACAACCACTAAGGCCATCACA
Source organism: Desulfobacteraceae bacterium 4484_190.2 (assembly GCA_002050025.1). Lineage (GTDB taxonomy): Bacteria > Desulfobacterota > DSM-4660 > Desulfatiglandales > Desulfatiglandaceae > 4484-190-2. The sequence goes on along the minus strand of MVDB01000138.1, from coordinate 5,391 downwards.
CCAATCATGACCCCCAGTACTGAAATCACCGTAATTACAGATATGAAGGCCTGCTTTCGCTTGGCCCTCAGGTATCTTAAACTAAGAAATAGCTCGAAAAACATACGCAAACAAAACCTACTTCGATCTCAACTGGGGGAACAGGATAACATCTCTAATGGAAGGAGAATCGGTTAGTAACATTACGAGCCTGTCAACTCCAATACCTTCACCTGCTGTAGGCGGCATCCCATATTCCAGGGCCCTTAGATAATCCGCGTCCATGAACAGAGCCTCTTCGTCACCCGTTTCCCGAAGGGCCACCTGGTGCTCGAATCTTCCCCGCTGGTCCACTGGGTCGTTTAATTCGGTGAACGCATTTGCGATCTCCCTGCCTCCGATAAAAAGCTCGAAACGATCAGTGATATTCGGATTTTCATCATTTCGCCGGGAAAGAGGCGATACTTCGGTAGGATAACCAATGATAAAGGTAGGCCTCATCAGCTTTGGTTCCACCAGGTGGTCAAAAATCTTTGTAAGTATCTGCCCATGACCGTCTCTTTCCGTCAGTTTTATCTGGCATTCCAAAGCAAAATCCACGGCGGATTTCTTATCGTGCAAAACCGCTTCTTCCACACCTCCAATATCCTTTAAGGCGTCGAACAACGTTATCCTGGCCCAGGGTGGAGTGAAGTCAATGGTTTCCCCTTGATATTCAATAATGCTTCCCCCACAAACTTTCTGAAGTACCTTGGTGAAAAGTTCCTCGTTTAACTCCATTAGATCTTCATAGGTAGCATAGGCCATGTAGAATTCCAGCATGGTGAACTCGGGGTTGTGCTTTATGGATATACCTTCATTCCTGAAATTACGGTTGATTTCAAATACCCTTTCCAGCCCGCCAACCACCAGCCTCTTGAGGTACAATTCAGGGGCTACTCTCAAATAAAGATCCATTCCAAGGGCGTTATGGTATGTCTTAAAGGGCTTGGCCGTTGCCCCACCAGGAATGGGTTGCATCATGGGCGTTTCTACTTCCAGAAAATCTTTATTTACAAAAAAGTCCCTGATGGCCTGGATGATACGGCTTCGCGTGACAAAAACGTCCTTGACTTGCCGGTTAACAATCAAGTCCACATACCGTTGTCGATATCTTGTCTCCACGTCGGTTAAACCGTGCCATTTTTCAGGCAATGGTCTCAATGACTTTGTAACCAGTGTAAGGTCCTTGGCCAGAATGGTTAATTCACCGGTTCTGGTTCTAAAAAATGTACCCTTTATCCCAATAAAATCACCGATATCCATCAATTTGAATGTCTCGAATTTCGCTTCACTTACCCTGTCCTTCCTGATGTATGACTGGATGCGACCGGTTCTATCTTGAATATGGATAAAGGAGGCCTTTCCAAAATTCCTCAAAGCCACAATCCTCCCGGACAGAGAATATGTCTTGGTCTCCCTTTCTAAGGCCTCCGCATCCATGTCTCCAAAGTTTTTTACCACTTCAGATATCGTAGTATCGGTGTGACAGCCGGCAGGGTAAAGATTGACCCCCAGATCCTTTAGTTTCTTGGCCTTATTGACCCTTTCTTCTATAACTTTGCTGATTTTCTCCATAATTTAACCAAACCTGTTTTTATGTGGATTTTTCTTAAAGCAGAAATTTTGTAAGCAGATCATATTACCTGAATTTTGCACTAAGTATCGTAGCGAGGCGCAGAAAGCATTGTGTTTAAAGCGAAGTTGGAGTGATTTTGACCCGTAGGCATATTACCTATATGGTGAGGATCAAAATCATGAAACGAGCTTTAAAGGCAAAGCGCTTCAAGCCGTAGTAGATAGTTGGTGCAAGATTCAGGTATTTGATGCATCTTTTTAATTTAATGAACTTTTGTAGTCAAGGTAAAAGAAACTTCTTAGGTTTTCACACACTTATTCATTTGATTTATTCGCAGGGTTACCCTTTTTTTCGACCATTCTGCCCTCATAAGCCATAAACTATTTTTTTTTGAAAAAGCTTGAAATTAGTGCTATATGGTAACCACTCAGGTTCAAAGTTCCATGGTTCACGATTAACTGATGAAAACTACATGGTTTTGAGATATCGAGCGAGGGAGAAAAATATCTTTCCCTAATTGCAGAGCGAAATGGAATTAAATCATTTTAATGGGAGGAAAATAATTATGGCTAAACTATTGTGGAAACCTTCAGAAGACAAAATCAAAAGCTCCAATATGTATCGATTCATGGGACTCATCAATGAAAAGTACAACCAAAATTTCACTGAATATGATCCTCTTTATCAGTGGTCAATTGAGAATATCCCTGATTTTTGGGCCGCTATGTGGGAATTTGCAGGCATAAAGGTATCAAAATCTTATGACCAGGTCATTGACGATGTGACCAGGATGCCCGGCGCAAAATGGTTCCCAGGGGCCCGTCTAAACTTTGCAGAGAATCTTCTGCGATACCGTGATGATCAGGTTGCGCTCATTTTCAAGGGAGAGGATCACGATAGCACAACTATGACCTATTCCGAGCTATACGATGAAGTAGCTCGTGTTGCCAAATCTCTAAAGGAAGCAGGGGTCCAGGCGGGGGATCGGGTTGCGGCCTTTATGCCCAACATGCCGGAAACTATTATCGCTATGTTAGCTGCCACGAGTCTTGGTGCGACCTGGTCTTCCTGTTCACCAGATTTTGGCATCAAGGGTGTACTGGACCGGTTTGGTCAGATCAAACCCAAGGTACTGTTCACGGCAAACGGGTACTGGTTCAAAGGCAAAAGCCTTGATTCCATCGAACGTATATCAGATATCCTGGAACAACTTCCGAGCCTTGAAAAAGTCGTAGTAGTTCCATATACCGAGCAGGACCCCGATATCAGTAGGGTACCCAATGCCATCCATTATCGGGACTTTAAATCTCCCGACTCCAACCTGGAAATCGACTTTAAACAACTGCCCTTTGAACATCCCCTTTACATCATGTACTCATCAGGAACCACGGGGCTTCCAAAATGTATGGTACAGGGCGCAGGTGGGATTCTCATCCACCAGTTGAAAGAGCTCATGCTGCACACGGATCTGAAACGAGAAGATACTATCTTTTATTTTACAACCTGCGGCTGGATGATGTGGAACTGGCTCACCAGCTCCCTGGGAGTGGGCGCATCTCTTGTGCTCTTCGACGGTAACCCTTTCCACCCTGATCCGGGTGCCCTTTGGAAAATGGCCCAGGACGAAAAAATCACTATCTTCGGGACCAGTGCAGGATATATCGCTGCCCTTCAGAACGCTGGTGTGAAGCCCGGAAAAGAATACGACCTCACACCGCTCAAGGCAGTCCTTTCAACGGGCTCACCATTGTCCGTGGAAGGGTTTGAATTCATCTACAAGGAAGTCAAGAAGGACCTCCAGTTAGCCTCCATTGCCGGTGGCTCTGACCTCAATGGCTGCTTTGCCCTGGGAAATCCAATAGGACCAGTTTATGCAGGGGAGCTACAGTGCAGAGGACTGGCCATGAAAGTCGAGGCCTTTGACGAGGATGGCAAACCAGTCATAAATCAGCAGGGTGAACTGGTCTGCACGGCCCCCTTTCCTTCCATGCCCATATATTTCTGGGACGATCCCAAAGGCGAGAAATATCACGCCGCATATTTTGACGTATATCCAAATATATGGCGGCACGGAGATTTTATAGAGATCAATGACCGCGGAGGCGTCATCATATACGGCCGCTCGGATGCTACCCTAAACCCGGGAGGAGTACGTATTGGAACGGCAGAAATATACCGTCAGGTAGAACAGTTGGAAGAAATAGCAGACAGTCTTGTTGTGGGCCAGGACTGGAAAAATGATGTCCGGGTTATCCTTTTTGTCCAGATGGCAGAAGGCTACGATTTGACCGATGACCTAAGAAATAAGATAAAGGCAACTATTCGCACCAACGCTTCTCCACGGCACGTACCAGCCAAGATCCTTGCAGTGCCGGAAATCCTTTATACACTTAATATGAAAAAGGTGGAGTTAGCAGTAAAGAAGGTTATCCAGGGTGAAGAAGTGAAAAATAAGGACGCCCTCAAAAATCCGGAAGTTTTGGATTATTATGCAAATCTAAAAGAACTTAAAGAGGATTAATCTGCTGGCTGGGATTATAGATTATAGCTTCCATCTGACAGGACCGAGAGGTCTCTTTTTAAAGGTCACAATAAGAATTGCTGATTTGCTGGAGGAATAATTGTCTGAGTTACCTGTTGTTCTTTTTCCGCATTGTTACATTACGGACAAAAATCTAAAAAGAATACTCCACACCATTGAGCGGTTGACAATCTGCCAACCGTGGTTCATGGAACTACCTCTTTCTACCATTGAAGGAGATGAGGCTTCTTTCATTGAAATCCTTCTCCCTCCAGATAATATGAAACCAAAGGAGAGTTTCAAGCGGCTTTTATCTGAATATCAATTTTGGATGGGACAGAATCAGGATAGAGGGTACGCAGCTTTTCTAAGCGCTACCCGGAAAGCACCACTCTCCGAGGATACTTCCTGGGAAATCAAGAAAATGATACGACAAACCGGACAGGACACTCCGGTTTCTCAGGAAAGCGACGCACTCAAATGGCATCTCATCCTCCACCTGGCACAGGCATTTGAAGAAAATCTAATGGCAGCGAATGCTATTCTCAAACAGATGAAGCAACAGAAATCACCCCTTGAGGAAGCTCTTGGAGAGGAAACACAATTACAAAACATATTTGATGACCTTCCCCAATCTGAAACAGACCTCTTTGTGGACGAACATCACCTCAAACAGGTGTTTGAGGCCTGGTTCGGCCTATTCGGAGAGACCCTCCCGGATCTTGGAATATTAATTACCTTAAACCGATATGTTATAAACTATGTGAAAAAAATCTTCGATGATAAGGTCATTCGACTTTCCAAAGAGGCTGCGGAGTTGATTGCACCGAAGATTTCCTCTGACTTTTCTAATTTCATACCGTATCAACTCCCCCATTTTGCAGATGATGTGAGTAACCGCCTGGATCCTGTCCTGGCAGGACTATCCGGCAGAACGATTGTCCTTTTGGAGAATTAATGACCAGGCTGCAGTTCATAGGCAATCGTCATGAGTCGATCGGAAAACCACTATGTTTCATTTGAATGATTTCATCCTGCTCTTAGTCATCTTTTCTTCCATGATAGCGGGCATCCTCTTGCCTCGCTTTGGTTCGATTTTTCGGCCTTACCCTCTTTACCTGATGATGTTTCTTCTTTTCCTGAGTTTTCTTTCCATCAAGACAGATGCCGTCTGGCACACCATCCAGCATAACAGCCGGACGGTCATCTGGCTCTCTATTCTCAAACTGATTTTACTCCCTCCGGCTGTCTACTTCCTATTCAAGATATTTTA
>MVDB01000137.1 GCA_002050025.1 Desulfobacteraceae bacterium 4484_190.2 | reverse complement strand
TTAAGCGGGAAAGAGCACAAAGTCATAACGGGGTTTTGCATCCTCACCCCTTCAGGTAAGGTGGCACATTCAGAGGCAGTCACCACCCTGGTCCGGTTTATAAAGCTTACAGGGCAACAAATAGAGGCTTATATCAGTACGGGCGAACCTTACGGGAAGGCCGGCAGCTATGCCATACAGGGGGTCGGATCATTTATGGTGGAAAGCATATCAGGATCTTATACAAACGTCGTGGGACTGCCATTGTGCGTACTGATCAAAGTCTTACTCGCGGTGGGCGCCCTCAGGAGTTTCCCTCTGTCTGAAAATCTCTGATAGGATCACACCTCCTGCAACCCCAACATTGAGTGACTCAACATGTCCTGATGCTGGAATACCGACCAACTGGTCACAGCAATCTCGGGCAATCCTGGTCAGGCCTCGCTGTTCACTTCCAAAGACCAAAACCAGGTCCCTTTTCCAGTCAAACTGATAAATGGATTCACGACTCTCGCCCGTTGAACCAATGATCCAAAAGCCTTTGCTTTTCAACAAATCCAAGGCACGTCCCAGATTCACAACCCGGGCAATGGGTAGATGCACATAGGCCCCTGAAGAACGTTTTAGCACCTGGGGGCTCACAGCCGCAGATCGCTTCTTGGGAAGGAGCAGACCGTGCACCCCAAAAAAGGCCGCTGTCCTGATAAGAGAACCCAGGTTCCCTTCGTCCGTAATGTGATCTGCTGCTATCAATAGGCCCTGGCCCTTATTTTTTAAAGAGATATCGATGAGATGATCTACATCCGAGTAGGTAAATTTTTCTGCCAGTGCCACAATACCCTGGTGAGCTATTTCGGGTAAAAGCTGAGACAATTCAGAACCTCTTCTCAAACGAATGGGGATCTTTCGTTCCTCTGCGATTCGAATGATTTCCTCTGTTCGGGCCGGTTTTTTCCCTTCCGCGATCCAGACCTCTTTGATCCGGACAGGGCCGTGGACCAGGGCCTCCCGAACACCATGAAAACCAGGTATCAAGTATGGTGTTTTTTCCATGATCAATTACCCGAAAGCCCTCCTGGCCAGCAAGGCTGCACCAAGGGCCCCTATGATCTGGGGTTCACTGTGGATATGAATTGTTTTCCCCAATCTTTCTTCCATGAGTACCACCACACCACTGTTTTTGGCCACACCTCCTGTCATGGTCACCTCGCCGTTTACCCCAATAGACTTAACCATGCTCCAAACACGGCTGACAATGGCCCGGTGAAGACCACGGAGGATTTCCTCCCTGGGGTGATTCCGGGCCACCAGGGAAACAACCTCGCTTTCTGCAAATACAGTGCAGACACTGCTTATCTGTACCTCACCTTTCGCATGAAGAGACAGATCGCCCATTTCATCTAAGGGTACCCGAAGTTTGGCCGCCATCACTTCGAGAAAACGCCCTGTGCCGGCAGCACACTTATCGTTCATCGTAAAATCCACTACCTTGCCACCCTCTCCAACCCGGATCACCTTTGAATCCTGGCCACCAATGTCTATGACCGTGCCAGTATACGGAAAGAGGTAATATGCCCCCAGTGCGTGACACGAGATTTCGGTAAATTTTCTGTCTGCCAGGGGCACAGAAACCCGGCCATATCCCGTCGCCACAATTTTTACGAGATCTCCACGACCTATGCCAGCCTGTGCCAACGCATTTTCAAGTGCATCTTCGGAGGCTTCAGTACTGTTCGCCCCGGTTTCTATAATACTGTAGCCGCACACCTCACCTCCACCGTTGAGAATGACTACATCTGTGCTGAGAGAACCTACGTCTATGCCAGCAAAATAGTCCAAACCCTATCCCTCCATTGCCTCAAAAAAGGCCTCTAACCGGGTTCGGGTCTGCTCCTCGGAGTAGGCCCTGGAGTCTGTAATATCCGCCTCAATAATCACCGAAGGCACCTCCAGCCGTTCCATTAACAGGCGCTTCAGGTCATACTGTCCCACGGAATAAGGTTTGCAGCTTCTGGCCGAGTGGATTACCAGCCCATCCACCTGATACTCCTTTATAAGTCGCTCCATGAGTTCCAGCCGGCTGTTGAGATTGTTGTTGAGGATCACCAGGCTGTATGCCCTGGCCATGGACTCAAAGGGCCGGTTTTCATCCATATATGGGGTTGTCTCGGCCCAGGCATTGGTGTATGTGGCGGTGACAAAGTTCATACCCTGCCCGGCGAAAAGACTTGAGTGATCCCGCATCTTGTACCAGATGGCGATATTGTCCCACATCAGCCGCTTACGCTCACGTTTGATAGCTCCCACACCATGGGACACACGTTCCCTGAGCTCGGAAAGAAGCGTACGGTAGTATTCCAGTGCCAATGGAAGCCCCCGCAAGGAAACGATGGGGACCATATGGCCAAAGGCATCGAATATGGTCATGGGCGCCGGTCTGGACTTCATGGTAGCCAGTACCTCTCCCCAGGTAAGCGATGCATCCTTTCCGATGCGCACGTATTCCTGAAGCTTCCGGTAATTAAATTGTCGTCCCGACACCTGCTCCAGTACGGGTATCATTTCTTCGAACTGGCGAACCATATACGAGATATCGCTATCAGTAATCTCCCTGAAATTGTAAGGCGTGTCAAATAAGATCAAAGGAATTTTCAAGTAATGGGACAGGGCCTTGTACCAGTAAGCCACTGTCTGGCAAATGTTGTTTGAGGCGAAAAGAAGATCAGGTTTGGGAAGCTTTCCTGCAGGGGTCTTGCCCGAGAAATAGTGTCCCAGATCTATCCGGGCATAGGAGCACAGATCCTGATGATAGCCGTGTTCTTCGGCCACAGCACATAACTCGGGCCCCATTTTTTTTGCACCGCAAAGAGCCCCATGGTTTTCCGGGTAAACCGTGTAAATACCAAAAGGCCTCAGCACTTCCACTGGCGCGCCGCTCGTAACCCAGGCAACGGGCTTTGCCCCCTCGGCATAGCGTGAGAGCATATAGTGCCTGGTCATGATCTCTTTCAGCCGTTTTGTACACTTAAGTGGCGGGCCGAAATGGGGGTCTGGCTTTATGGGACGACTTTTTTTTCCCACCTTTGATATGCCCATAAGGGCTGGTGCGCCCAGATCTTTCATGAAATTGTAACGCAGTCTTTTGGATAATGACATGTGCAACCCAAATAGTGTCTGACCGAAAACTAGGGATTTTTTCCAAGATCAAGGAAGGCGAAAATTATAACCGCAGGAATACAGTGAGTATTTCGAGGATTATAATTTGAGCCTGACGCAGAGATTGGGAAAAATAACAGTTTTCGGCCGGGCACTAACTAATCATTTCTACAAACGCTTCTACCCGAGTATTAAGTTGACCACTAAGCCCCTGATTCAGCTCCGAGTCAATTACAAGGGTGGCGAGTCCTCTTTCCTTGAGTTCCTTTACTAACTGGGGCACGTCAAAAAGCTCAGGTTCGCAGAACTTCACCATATCAAATATCACTCCCCGGGCACCGCTGCCCTCAATTTTTCCAAACAGGTAGTTTAATCGCTCGTCAATTGAAGAGCCTTTTGTGGTACAGGGGGGCATGGCAAAATAGGTCTCAGCCATGGCTTCAAAGGGATCCCGGGCCTGGCTGAATGGCACCAAGAGCCGCCTGCTGCAACTCAAAAAATCGTCATCTGCCACCCGGACTCCCAATTCGTCAAGGAGGGTCAGGATCTCAGGTGGGTTGGGTAGGACCCCACTGAGGATTACTGCGGGTCCGGCGACAGACCGGCCCTTTGATGCAGTCAAAAATTCCTCTAACAGGGGGATAAAATCATCGGGAAGCAAAAACTCGCCCTGGCGGATGACCCGGTAGAACTGGACATTGGAGGCAGAAATCTCCCCACTGGCCCTCATGTTGTACAGTTCCCTGAGGAGGGACGTCACCTGCCGGCCCTGCTCTACACATTGGTTAAGCTTAGAAAAATCCAAAGGGCCCAGTTGTTGCTTTAGAAGCGCGGCCAGGCCCTTGAGATGTTCCATATAGAAAATACGCGAAGAGTCACGAAAGGGCGCCTTGGGGTGATAGAAAAAATAGCAGGGCTTTTCCATGCCAAGATAGTCGTTAACTATGGAGGCCAGGTTCTGTATGGAGTCGCAGGTGTGAGGAAACAGGAAACCATCCAGGTCATCACACTTACCCTGAAGGATAAGCTCCAGTCCCAGTTTGACCACCGAGCAAATATAAGGCTGCAAATGCGCATTAGCACCCGTTATTTCCAGGGGCGGGTCCCATATCTCTACCGGCGCCACATTCATGGCCCATAGAATTTCCCTGGGGTATTGTGCCGGAAAAACACCGAATATATGCCTGCCCATTTTTTTCTGTTTAATAATATATTCTTTACGCGTCATGAAATTTCGTAACACCGCATTTTTCACGGTCTGAGTTCATATATGGAAAAAGGAACGGTCCGAAAGCTTAAGTAGTTGTGTTACGTGAAATTGCTTTGTAAAGCATTTATACAGGTGTTTTGTAGAATTGCAATGCAATATCACAAAAGGCATGTAAAATTAAACTACGTTCAATTGCTGATTGCGTCTTTCTGGTATTTTGTGTAAAAGATATTTAACCGTTCAAGGGTTCAAAGGTTCAGGGTTCAACGTTCAGCACCGCATCTGGCCACCGAAATTGCCAATTTGATCAAAAAAGTAATGCTGGTTTTCCCACATAATTGCAAATACCATGTTCCAGACCCGCCTGCCTCGCCTGTCATGTACGGAACGGGCATATCCCAAGAGGTCGGCAATGGCGGGCAGGTTTGTGGGGATGTGGAAGCGGTCGGTTTTCCCGTGCAAAACGTTTACAAAATGGTATATGGTGATGAGAATACAACCTTTGAGCCCTGAACCCGTGAACGGTTACCTATTATTTTTGTCTATTTTGTATGCCCCGTAGCTCCGGAAGATGGTACTGGGGGTGCCTTTTTGCGGCTAAATCATGTTTGAACAGAATGCAAAAATTGTATTCAACAAAAGGCTGGCTCCTGAAACTTTTTTAATGGCCCTAAAGTCTCCAGAGCTCGTTGCCGAAGCAAGGCCCGGGCAATTTGTGATGATCCGGGTCACGCAAGGAATTAATCCACTTTTAAGACGCCCTTTTTCCATATGCGGGACCAGGGGGGATGACCTGTTTCTTATACTTTACAAAGTAGTAGGCCGAGGCACTGCAATTATGTCCAAAGCCAGAGGCGGGGAAAAACTATCAGTGTTGGGACCGCTGGGGAGAGGATTTGATCTCCCAAAACGAGATTGTAACTCTGTCTTAGTAGCGGGAGGAATCGGGGTTGCCCCGCTTATTTTCCTGGCCCAGGCAATTGATGCCGAGAAAATAGCTTTCCTTGCCGGTTATCGTTCTGAAAATGAGATGTTACCTCTGGAGAAATTTGGCCTTGATGCTATGGAAACACTTGTTTCCACCGATGATGGCACTGCCGGACATCATGGTTTTGTGACAGAACTCCTGGAAAGCCAACTTGAATATTTTTCTGAAGACCCTCCCCTAATTTTTTCATGTGGACCGCTTCACATGCTAAGCCGTGTGGCAGAGCTGGCTCTAAAAAAGAATATACCATGCCAGGTATCCTTAGAGACACACATGGCCTGCGGCCTGGGGGCCTGCCAGGGCTGTGCTGTAAGGGCATCTTCCGAGGAAAACCGGACGTATTTTCATG
>MVDB01000136.1 GCA_002050025.1 Desulfobacteraceae bacterium 4484_190.2 | reverse complement strand
TCACCTGTAAGGTCTGCATCTCCTTCCAAGCCAATCAATAGACAACGTTTGAACATGCTTTTGTCAGGCACCTGCTCATCTTCCCGGCCAGCCGTTATATACTGCCTCACGGGCAGAGCGCTTTTTTCAGAGATAGCAGCGGGTACCGCCCTTACTAATGCAAAGAGAGAACCTGAAAAACAGGAGTCGAACAGCATCAAAACGTGCTTAGCTTTGATTCTCAAAGAGATCGATTCAATATCTCTCATGCTGATCGCATGGGTGCCAAAACCCATAGGATTTTGTTCCAACAACGGACAATCTTTTGGGATGATATACCCCATCTTGGTTTCATCAGCCAATGTCTCGGTTTCACCATGACCGGCATAGTAAAATAGAAGTGCTCGAGACTTTTCATTTCCCATTTGATAAACCATCTCATTCAAAACCGTCCGCATCTCACGATAAGTCGGATCAAGAATTAGTCTCACTTTAAAACCCAATGCCTTCAGCTTTTTTGCCACTTCTTTAGCATCATTGGCCGCATTGGGCAGCTTAGGCCACCACTCGTAATTGCTGATTCCCACTATAAGGGCATGGTAATCTTCATAAAGGTACAGGTCCTCACCCCGTTTATCAGTTACTTTAATGCCTCTTGTGGTGGAGAATGACATGGCTGGTAGAATGAAAAAAGAGAGAATTAAGACAGACAGGAAACGAAAAAGTCTTTTCATGGGATACTCCTTTGACTATTGTTTCCGAATTTGTGAGAGACAAAAATAAACAAGCCTGGAGAACAAATTACTACAATCCTATTTTTCAGGGTCCACAAGGCCTTTCACAAACCAGCGCTGCATAAATAGTACGACCAAAACAGGCGGCAGCATGACAATCAATGTGCCTGCAAGCGCGACATTCCAGTATGGCAGGTCATCGGCAGCCGGTATCAGGTGCTGAAGACCGATAACCGCGGTCAACATTTTGGGATTGGTTGTGATGAGCAATGGCCACAGATACTGGTTCCAGCCATACACAAACTCTATTACAATTACGGCTGCAATATTGGTTTTGGAAAGGGGGAACAGTATCTTCCTGAAAAAAACCATGGGAGAGGCCCCGTCCATTTTGGCAGCTTCACAAAGTTCTTCCGGGATAGTCAGAAAAAACTGACGAAAAAGAAAGGTGCAGGTTGCAGATGCCACCAGAGGGAATATGAGTCCGGGGTAACTGTCTAAGAGACTCCATTCCAGCGTCACCTTTATTTCATGCCCGGCAAACCAGCTAACCAGACCATTCAGATGAAGCAAATCCCATACCGGCTGAAGCGGGCCGAACAAATTGGCGGCCATCTCATAGGTTGGAAGAATTCTTACTTCTACGGGGAGCATCAATGTACAGAACACACTTACAAATGCTACTGTTCTAAGACGGTAATCGAAATACACGATAGAAAAAGCGCCGATCATAGACACCACGACCTTGCCGATAGTTATTCCGGCTGCCATGATGAAAGAATTGACCAAATTGGTTCCCAGATTTCCCTTTTCCCAGGCGGTCTGGATGTTCACCCAGAATTGATCACCAGGTATCAGGGGCATTGGAACTTTGGACACTTCTTCTATGGGGAGGGTGGCGGCAATAATTGCGTATATAATGGGAAACCCCACAACAAGAATTCCCACCATTAGAAATATATAGGTTAATGTATCTAATATAGGGGTTTTTTCAACCATTACTGCCTATCCCGCGTATTGGACCTTTCTCTCCACATATTTGAATTGTAGTACAGTTATTACGATGATCAGGGTCATCAGCACTATAGACTGGGCTGCCGAAGAACCAAGATCCAGGCCGATAAATCCATCTTGATAAACCTTGTAAACTAAAATATTGGTTGCACCTCCGGGCCCTCCCTGGGTCATCATGTGAATGACTCCAAAGGTTTCAAAAAAGGAATAGATGATATTCATTACCGTAACAAAAAAGAGCGTCGGTGACAGCAGGGGAAGGGTGATTTTCCAGAATCTTCTAAATGGACTTGCGCCATCCATGGCAGCGGCTTCTATGAGGGATCCGGGAATTGCCTGCATCCCGGCAATAAAAAAAACAAAATTATAGCTGATCTGTTTCCAGGCACTGGCCATGATAACCATAAACAATGCATCTTTCCCGTCCAGCACCGGATTCCAATCAAGTCCAAGCCACCGTTTAATTGCTATGGCTACTACGCCGTAAGAAGGATGGAGTAGAAACAGCCATAGAATGCCGGAGATAGCCGGTGCAACCGCATAAGGCCAGATCAGCATGGTACGAATCACTGCCTTTGCCTTTAAAGCGCGATTGGCCATAGTGGCGATAAAAAGACCGATGGAAATAGAAACGGCCGCCACGGATGCGCTGAAAAACAGTGTCGTCCCAATGGACTTGAGATAAAGCGGATCAATGAAAAGCGCAATAAAATTATCCAGCCAGATAAAGGTACTGTGCTGCCCAAAAGGATCACTGCGCATAACGGACTGCGCAAGTCCCTGCAATGCCGGCCAGTAAAAAAAGGTTGCAGTAACCAGGAATTGGGGCAGTATCAGAAAATAAGGCAGAAATTTAGAGGAAAAGAATGATCTCTTTATCATATCAGGATCATAAGACAGCGTTTCCCACTACTATGGGAAACGCTGTCTAAATTTAAATATTATTTCTTGTAAATTTTTTCAAACTCACGCAATTTTATGTTACTCCGTTTTACTGCGTTATCAAGGCCTTCCTTTGGTGTTTTGCTGCCGTTCCAGACCAGCTCAAGCTCCTCGTTAATGATATTTCGGATCTGGATAAAATATCCAAGGCGAAGGCCGCGGGAAATCTTTGTGGGAATCCGGCGGGTTATCTGCTTGATGCCAACTTCCTTAAAGGGGTATTTCTTATAATACCCCTGATTCTTCAGTGTTTCATAGGCCTTCAGCGTAATCGGGAAATAGCCGGTCTCCTTATGCCAGTATATCTGCATCTCAGGTTTGGAAAGGTGCTTCAGAAATGCCGCGAGCCCCTTGTATTCTTTTTTGCTGAATCCTTTGAATACCCAGAGGGAGGCGCCGCCGATAATGCTGTTCTGGGGCTCTTTCATCCAAGATTCAACCGGCAGCGGCGCAACATCCCATTTAAAATCTTTCACGGCCTTTTGCAGCTTGGCTATGGCACTGAGGGAATCAATGTAAACTCCGGCCTTTTGAGCGATAAACTCGGCTTTCGGTCCTTGAAATTTCTGACCTGCATAGACGAAGCGTTTGTCATCAGCCCATTTTTTTAAACGGGTGATATGATGAATCACCTTGGGATTATTGATTGCCAGTTCACAATCAAGACCCTCGTATCCATTGGCCCTGGTGGCAAATGGGATATTATGGATAGCGCTGTAGTTTTCAACCTGTGTCCAGGACTGCCATCCGGTGACCATGCCGCCAGGTACGCCTGACTTCACCAGTTTGGCGGTGATTTCGCCCAGTTTATCCCAGGTGATCGGTTTTGTTTTTGACAACATGGCGATCCCATTTTTTTTAAACAGATCCACGTTGTAATACATCACCGGTGTGGATGAATTAAACGGCATTGACATAAGATCGCCATTAGCATTCATGTAATAGGAAAGCACCGGCTGCATATAGCCCTTCCAGTCAATATTATACCCTTGTTCCTTCATAAGTTTATAGACCGGATATATGGCGCCGGAAAGCATCATGGTCTGTGTTCCGACTTCAAAGGACTGAAGTAAATGTGGTTGTTTTTTCGCACGGTATGCGGCAACGCCGGCATTGACGGTTTCGTCATAATTTCCCTTATAAGATCCCACCACCTTATAGTCAGACTGAGAATCATTAAATGCCTTAATCATTGTATTAACTACTTCGCCCCGGGCGCCTTTCATGGCATGCCACCAATTGATGGTAATAGGCTCTGCCAGTGCCTGGCCGGCAAAAAATATCACCGCAATTCCAACTGCACCAATAATCAATAATCTACGCATTTTCATAATCATGTCCTCCTTTGTTTAAATAGGGTTAATCTGATGATCTTAACCGTCTGCCTCTATTTAGTGTCTGAACGAAAAATAACAGTTTTCGGTCAGGCACTATCTATGTAACCATGTATAAGGTTAGGGCCAATTTACAGGTGAGTCAAGAATTAAATTCTTCAAAAAAATCCTACCGTGTTAGAAAAGCAAATGCTTATATTTCAAAGATAGGGGCATTGTTTATGGTAATACTATTAGCTCCACATAAAAAGCTGTGCCAAGAGGGCCAAGAGGTCAAAATTCTAAAGATACATAAAGAATTCTTGACTTTATCATATAAAAAATGGTTTTTTAATATGGATTTACAAAATCAGGATAATAGTTTGATATTCCTTTTTTTTGGTCAATCTCAAAAAAAGAGCAACATAGGGCATTATAATGGCAAGCGTAACCTTAAAAAATATTGTAAAAAAATTTGGCAAGACAGAAGTTATTCACGGGGTTAATCTTGGTATCAATGACAGGGAACTTGTGGTCCTTGTAGGTCCTTCAGGATGCGGTAAATCCACGGTATTGCGCCTGATTGCCGGTTTAGAGAAAATTACAAAGGGGGATATCCTTATTGATGACCGTGTCGTAAATGATATTGCGCCAAAGGACCGGGGTGCGGCTATGGTATTTCAAAACTATGCATTATATCCGCACATGGACGTATTCAACAATATGAGCTTCGGGTTAAAGCTGAGCAAGACCCCTAAGGCAGAAATCCAAAGGCGAGTCAATGAGGTTGCAGATATTCTGGAACTGAGTGACCTTCTCAAACGGAAACCGTACCAGTTATCAGGTGGTCAGCGTCAAAGGGTTGCCATGGGCAGAGCCATGGTTCGGAAACCGTCCATCTTCCTGTTTGATGAGCCACTTTCCAACCTGGACGCCAAGCTGCGCACGCAGATGCGCACAGAAATAAAACTGCTGCATCAAAAAGTTAAAACCACCATTATTTATGTGACCCATGACCAGGTAGAAGCCATGACGCTGGCCGATCGGATTGTTGTCATGCATGACGGATACATTGAACAGATCGGAAAACCCATCGAGCTGTTTCAGAAACCTGATAATACTTTTGTGGCCGGATTTATTGGCAGTCCACCCATGAACCTGGTTCAGGCCAAAATTGTTCATTCCGACATAGGGCTAAAGCTAAATTTTCCTGGAACACTGCAGATCCCCATCCCGGAAAAACCAGGCGCCAAAATTCAGGATGGGATGGAGGTCATCATGGGTCTGCGCACGGAAGATTTGACGGTTGATAATGGTGGCAAAAGATTCCCGGAAGAGTGGAAAGTGGATGGAGTTGTTGAAGTAGTCGAACCTCTGGGTGGTGAAACTAATATGCATATAGATCTTCAAGGATCAAAATTCATAGCCAAAAGTGAGGGAAGAAGGACTATTAATGTTGGTGAAAAGATGAAACTGGCCTTGAACCTGGAACATCTGCACATTTTTGACGCTAAAACATCGCTTTCAATCTATTGATCCCTCCTTCTCAACTTTTTTCGATAACTTAATTTCTTAATTATGAGTTCCTTACTACAAAAAGGAGAGGCACCATGTCCATGAAAAAGTATCTATACCTGGCCTTAATGGCCGTTGTGTCGATGTATATTATACCCGGATGCTCAGGCTACGGTAAACTCAGGCTGCAACCTCGATACGGGGATGACGTAACCATTGAGAAATT
>MVDB01000010.1 GCA_002050025.1 Desulfobacteraceae bacterium 4484_190.2 | reverse complement strand
CCATGCTCCGGGCCACATGTTTGTTTCAGACTTGAGAGATGAGCACCTTACGCTGCTATAAGAATTCATTTGACGTTTCTTTTGGAAGCGTGACATGAGGCGGGGTTTTCTCTATATGTTGCCGTGGTTGAAAATCAGTCTTATTCTATCTCATGATTTAATCAAAGAGAGTTTATGCCTTTGTGATTTTATAATTGACTATTAGATCTAAAGTGTTCATTGTGAATCCTCGGTTTCAAAATCTCGGATCAAAAAGAGTTATAGGTTCATCATCCATGGGATCAAGGCAGCTTAACGGTTCGGCCATCTTCGCCATGGTCTCAACAGAGCGCTCCCACTCTTCTCTATTAGCGTCCGGAATGTTTAGTCCGGCAACAGATAAAGTTGTTTTTGCATTTTTATGCTTTCCATTACCTGTAGCCATATAAGTTCCTCCTGCTCCTATAGATATTGGGGGAGAACTCGAACACTGTAACCGTGACTGATCTTGCGGTTGAGAACGGGATCTTCCATTTCAAAGTCGAAACGCTCTCCGTAAACAAGGCCGCTTATGGCGGGGAAAGTCCCGCAGAACATGCAATAGTTATCTAGCGGCAATCCATCGTTTATCGGTATGCCTGACATTAAATCCTCAATGCTGACATTGGTGCCAAGAGTGCCCTCCTGATAATGCATTCTCTCTCCATCCCTGGTTATCCATGATCGTAAAAAAATCTGATCTATATGGTCTTTAACTTCTTTGTAGTCCCAAATAACAGGTGCCATGATTTTTGGACACATCTGTTTTGATGCGGGGATGCCATATTTTTCAAATTCACGGTCTGTATGATCGCTGCCCACACCGATAAATAGTTGATCATTGTCTTTAAAGACAACGCATTCAACTTCTCCGGAGGAGTCTGCGCCAACAACATCCATGTTGTCTGTGGTTGAGGCAATTCCGGCGGTAAGGTTCATATATGTGGGAGTACGCGTTGGAGCTGGGACGCCTAATTCATGATTGTCCTTTCTATATAAGGTTTTTATCACACAAATTGAGTTAAAAAAAGCGCCATGTTAGGGAACATCACAAGTATGGCGATCATCAAGGCTATCATGATAACAAAAGGGATGCTTCCTATCATTACCTCGCTGATGGAGCCTCTTTGTCTGACCCCTTGAACCACATACAGGTTAAGACCTACTGGAGGGGTTATAAGAGCCATTTCAATAAGTAATATTAATAGCACACCAAACCATATAAGGTCATAGCCCAAATCGACGATAACCGGGGCAATAATCGGAATTGTGATGACCATAAGTGACAGTGTCTCAACAAAGAAACCGAGCACCACATAAAGACCGATAATCACCAATAAAGTATTGAAGGGAGATAAGCCGAGATTGTTGACAAATACGGTCAGTTTGTCTGTAAGGCCGATGGAGGCGAGTATAAAATTCAAGAAATAGGCAGCCATAAGGATAAGCATAATCATAGCAGTGGTACGCATTGTGCCTTCCATGATGTCTGTCAGGGTTTTGAAGTTAAGCTTTTTGTGGGATGCGGCCAGTATCAATGCCGCAATTACTCCCAGTGCTGCCGATTCAGTTGGAGTAGCAAACCCTGCGTATATTGAGCCTATTACAATAAAAAAGATAAACATTACCGGAAGTAGATCTTTGAGACTACTGAATCTTTCATTCCAAGTAGCGATATGTTTGCCACTGGTGAGGCTTGGTTTTATTAAGCATGCCACGAGAATGCAGAGCATAAATAAAAAGGACAGTAATATACCCGGAACAATACCCGCCATGAAGAGGCGGGGAATTGAGGTGTTTGTAAGAAAGCCGTAAACAATGAGGTTAATGGATGGTGGTATCAGTATCCCGAGTGTCCCACCTGCCGCGATAGAACCGGCGAAGAGACTTTCACCATAACCGTATTTTCTTGCCTGGGGAAGCGCCACCGTGGTAATGGTGGCTGCTGTGGCTACGCTTGATCCTGAAGTTGCGGCGAACATGGCGGATGTTCCGATATTTGCGTGCATAAGACCACCGGGCAACCAGGAAAGCCATCTGTCTAATGCTTTATATGTACGTTCGGCGATCCCTGCATGAAGCAATATTTCACCAAGTAGCACATATAATGGAATGGCCAGAAGAATAAAATCAGTGCTGGCTGTCCAGGAAATTTCGCCAATGGCTTTATAAAGAGGGTATTCTGAAAAAATGCCACCCACAGTAAGGCCAAGTACAGCCAAAGTGGCGGCCACTGGAATACTCAAGAGTAAAAGCACAAGGAGGAATAAGATAGCGGTTCCGAATATCATTTTTCGCCTTCTTTGGAGGCTGATGATTTAACACTGATTCCTCTCTCTTCTTCAATTTCCTTTTCTAACGTCGATGCTCCTGAAAGGATTTGTGCGGATAGGGCGTCATCGTTTGCTAGGTAATAAATTGTGCCCACAAGTATAAGGAATATTATAACAGTAAAGCTTATAAGGCCAAAAAACCAGATACTTTGTGGAATCCATAGCGGGGTTTGCAGTGGGGTATTAGCCGTGGATTGCCTGATTATGGAGGTTTTTAATACAGTAAATGCATAGTATACCAATGTGAGGGTATAAGCGAGGAACAAAACAAGGGAAAGAATATCCAGGAAATAACGAAGTCTTTTCGTTAACCTGACGTATAACACATCTACCCTGACATGGGCCTTTCGGAACAGGGCAAAACCGAAAGCCCAACTGCAACTGATGGCGAGTACATAGCTTGAAAGTTCGTCGGCACCTCCCATTGAGATTGAAAACAACTTTCGTAAAAGAACTTCCACGGCGATGAGAAATGCAGCCGCGAATAAAAGGATTCCGCCAAACCAGACGCTGTATTTGGATATATGAGGGCATTTTCCGCCGATCAGGCAATCAACGCCTTCCAGGGTTTCTCTCGCGGTGACCGACCATGCGGGATCTTCAAGTTTCTCTTTGATAAGAGCCTGGATTATTTTCTGTTCTTCTGAGCTGAAACTGTTCCATGTATCCATGTTCATGCAGCCGATAATGTGATCCCAGCCGCCAATAGGCAAAGGATAGATGTACTTGGCCACTTCACCCCAGCCTGCAGAATATCCTGAAAGGCTGCCTGTAATTGCACAGTCCACGACCCCTCTCTGTAAAGATTGAGGCACTTCGCTGAATGACATTGTTATGCCCGTAGCGCCCAGTGCTGTCACAAACTGGGATGTTGTCCAGCCGCTTGCGCGTATCTTTTTACCTTTGAGATCATCAAGGCCTGTTATCTTGACCCTGCTAAAGAGGACTTGAGCGGGGTAGGGGGCTATACTGAGTAATTTGGCGTTAAAGTCTTTCTCAAGATATTCGGCCATAATTGGTCTATACGCATCAGCCACTTTACGGGCAAGTTCAATATTAGGCGCAAGGGCAGGGAGATCGAGGCCGGCAAGAGCGGGAGAGTCGGCAACAACATAGTCAGCCACAGTATGAACAACATCAAAAACGCCCATATTCATCTGGCGCAAGACAGCAGGTCCCTTAAGCTTTACCTGTCCTAATGAGGTCATATTCGTTTTAATATTACCGCCCAGTGCTTTGGGAAGTATTTCCGTCCAGAAAGGTTTTTCAAAATTTTTAAACATGGTGAGACTGCTCCAACTGCCAACAACCCGCAGCTCTTTTTCGCCAGAGAAGGCAATAGAACTCATCAGAAACAACACCAAAATCGTCAACGAAACTACCTTTGCCAAATTTTTCATGATACATATCCTCCTTTTTTAGTTTATGTTCCGGTTTTTAAAACCATTCTATTCTGAAAAGGCTTTCGAAACACTTTTTCCTGAAATTGTTCAAGATGATTCAGCGCAGCCTGTTCCGCAGCAGTCGCGTCGCCAGCCTCCAATGCGTCCAATATTCTGAGATGTTCGTCCACAGTTTTATTCAATTCCTCGACCGGTCTTCTTTTAAAAGACAGATACCATGTACGGACGATCAGGTCATATACCCTTGTGGCGATTTCATTGATGTAAGGGTTATCCAAAACCCCCACAATACCTTCATGGAATTTCCTATCAATATCAAGAAGTTCAGTTATATTTCTTGTTTTTGCTAAACTCCTTGCGTGGGAAAAAAGTTTTCGTAAGTCTGCGATCTTATTAGGGGTAATAAGCCTCACCGCTTCCCTGATGCAATATAGCTCAAGCATGGCGCGGGTTTCCATAAGCTTTTGGAATTCCCACATGCTGATGTCACTAATGTACACTCCTTTCCGGGGGATAATATCAACTAGCCCTTCTCGAGCCAGTTGCTGGATAGCCTCTCGAATGGGCGTTCTGCCCAGATCCAGTTGGGAGGATATATCGCTTTCCACAAGCTGCTGCCCCATGTCATATTCGAGGGTGACTATCTTTTGTTTAATTGCATTGTATGCTTTATCTCTGAGGAGTTGCTCTGGCATAACAGTAATATATCAGAGAAATATCAGATGTCAAGTATAAATATCTCTACTTTCCCTTGTTGACATTCCAGCTTTTTTGTTCAAAAATCCCAATAACAAATTGAAAAGGAATATAGAGAAATGAAGATAGATATCAATTGTGACATGGGCGAAAGCTTTGGCGCTTACAAATTAGGTATGGATGAAAAAGTGATCCAGTACATTACTTCGGCCAACATAGCGTGCGGATGGCATGCCGGAGACCCTCTCGTAATGGACAAAACAGTCAAAATGGCAGCCGATCGCGGCGTTGGAGTGGGAGCCCATCCAGGATACCCCGATTTGCTGGGCTTTGGGCGCAGGAACATAGACTGTACGCTGGAAGAAATCCGGAAGTATATAATTTATCAAATCGGGGCTCTTCAGGCATTTTGTACAGTGCATGGGGTAAAGATGCGCCATGTAAAGCCCCACGGGAGTCTTTATCTCACGGCAGTGGAGAATGAAGGTGTTGCCCGGGCGGTTGCGGAAGGTATTGTCAGTGTGGACCCTGATCTCATGTATGTTGCTTTTGCCGGTGCAAAGGGGGAGCTTATGACCCGCATTGGAAGGGAGGTTGGCCTAAAAGTTGTCTATGAGGCATTTCCTGACCGGGCGTACACCCCTGAAGGGACACTGCAATCCCGCCGTGAGCCGGGTGCGGTAATCAAAGACCCGCAGGAGGTATCCGAGCGTGCTTTAAGTATGGCGAAAGAGGGCGAAGTGATTGCAGTTGATGGAACGCTCATTTCTCTCGAGGTCCAGACTCTTTGCGTTCATGGTGATACACCAACGGCGGTAGAGCTGGTGAAAAGTATCCGGAAGGCTCTGGAAGCAGATGAAGTAAAGGTAGCGCCCATGAGTTGATCTTGCAATATCATTCGGATAACTGATCTGCGAGCATTTGTATCAGCTTTTTCTGGTCATGATATAGCGAATGGGCCTGTCCCAGAGTGACCTTCTCAAATCGAATCGTGTCGCCCGGTGTGGCCTGGGCGACCTTTGGAAGATCAGTGGAGATAACGGTCACAATTTTTGTATATCCTCCCACAGTTTGCTCAACCAGTAGAATGATTGGCTGTTCATCGGCTGGAATTTGAACCCCTCCCGGCATAGTGGGTTCTGAAATGATGCTTTTCGGCATTCCTTCTAGAACCTTTATTTTAGGACCCTGGAGTCTGTAACCCATGCGATCGGCCTTGGCGCTGACCATGTAATCCGATTGGAAAATGGTATCCAGACCTTCATGAAAAAAATCATTTTGAGGTCCTGGGATAGCACGGATAACAATTTCCAAAGGATATTGAGGTATCATATCCGAGGGAAACTGCCGCAATTTAGTCAGGAGTTTAGTTTCACCACATTGAATCATATCTCTTTCTTGCAGCGGGCGACCTTTGTATCCGCCTAATTTTCCTCCCGCATAGGTGGAACGACTTCCCATCACTTGAGGAACATCAATGCCTCCGCTTACAGCCAGATAAGCACGGCATCCGCTTTTCACCTGTTGAATGTCTAAAATATCCCCGGGCTTTACTCGTATAGCTTTCCATCCTTGGACCGGTTGATCGTTGAGAGTCATTCCCATTTCAGCTCCGGTTACAGCTATGTGGGTGTCAGTCAATATTTCAAGGCAAGGTCCCACAATGGTGATTTCTAAAGCCGCCGCGTTATCAGGATTCCCTACCAGCATGTTGGCCGCATAGAAGGCAAAGGCATCTAGAACACCAGAAACCGGAACTCCCATTTGCTGGTAGCCGTAACGCCCCTTGTCCTGGACGGTTGTGTAGGCGCCCGGTGTCACAATTAACAACGCATCCATTATTTTTCATCCTCTTTATCTAAACGGGAGTATTCTTCTAGGGTTATGGGTTTGAATTTGATGTGATCCCCGGCCTGATAAAGAAATGGATTGGGGCGTTCGGGAGCAAACAATTTTATTGGGCTTCGACCAATCAGTTGCCACCCTCCAGGGCTACTGACAGGGTATATGCCTGTTTGATTATTGGCAATCCCGACCGATCCTTTCGGAACAAAAGTGCGGGGTGTCTCCAGCCTAGACGTGTGAAGCTTTTCGGAAAGCCCTCCTAAAAAAGGAAAACCCGGCGTGAAACCGACCATATAGATTAAATATTCAGGCTCAGAATGTAGTTGGATTACTTCTTTAACCGACAGGTCATGAGTTTCGGCAACAAATTCAATATCGGGACCGAACTCCCCACCATAACAGACGGGAATTTCAATCGTATCCGGAGGCGGAATTTGAATTTCATAAAGCCGTTCTTCTAATCTTTGGAGCTCTTTTTGCAGTTTTGCAAGATTCGTAATGGATGGATCGTAAACAATCAGAAGTGACCGGTAGGTTGGAATGGTCTCTATTACACCTTTTGGTGTATACTGCTTCATGATAATGGCCATGGTCCTGACCTTGGTGTTCACTTCAAGGTTAATTTCATCACCGTATTCCACGAGAAGTCCCTGATCACCCGCAATGCGAAAAAATGCCCTTTCGAACAAGCCGCTATGCATTGTGATTTATCTCCCTTCATTTTTCGTTATTTCCAGGTCCAGATACTTTATTTGGCGGTTTCGAATTTATCTATAAAATGAGTGTCAATATCTCCGCTGATAAAATTTTTGTCTTGGAGGACTTTTGCGTGAAAAGGAACAGTGACCTTAATGCCTTCCACCCGGAATTCGGACAAGGCTCGCTGCATACGACGAATCGCCATGTTTCTGTCTTCACCTAAAACAATGAGTTTGCCGATCAGGGAGTCATAAAAAGGAGATACTTCGTAATTTCTGTAGATGTGGGTATCGACCCTCACCCCAGGCCCATCAGGGAGTGTTAGTTCTTCAATCACTCCTGGACAAGGCATGAAGTTGTCATCCGGGTCGGCCGCGTTGATTCGACATTCGATGGCCCAGCCCCTCTGTGTAATGTTTTTTTGCGTGAATGGCAATTTTTCTCCAGCAGCGATCCGGATCTGTTGCCAAACAAGATCGATGCCGGTAACCAGTTCAGTGACCGGGTGTTCGACCTGCAACCTGGCATTTACTTCCATAAAATAATAATTCCGATTGCCGTCCAGCAGAAATTCGATGGTTCCTGCATTTGAATAACCGACGGCCCGGGCCACCTTAATGGCTGCAGTTCCCATTTTCTCGCGCAGGTCTTTGTCTATACAGGGAGATGGGGATTCTTCTATCAGTTTCTGATATCTTTTCTGGATACTACACTCCCGTTCTCCGAGATAAACATAGTTGCCGTATTGATCTCCAAGGATCTGTATCTCGATGTGCCTGGGCTTAATAATATACTTTTCAATATAGATGTCCGGATTGCCAAAGGTCGCGCCTGCCTCTCCGGAGGCAATTGAAAAGACTTCAGTCAGGTCTTTTGCGTTATGCGCGATGCGCATGCCCCTGCCGCCGCCTCCTCTTGAGGCCTTGATGATTACAGGATAACCCACCTTTTTGGCAATTGTCGCCGCCTCTTCCGGAGAGGAAACAAGGTCGTCGCTTCCGGGTATCACTGGAATCCCCAACCTGATCAGCACCTTACGGGCTTCGGACTTATTCCCTGCCATGGCAAGGGCATCTTTTGGCGGCCCGATGAATATGATGTTGTTATCAGAACAGGCCCCTGCGAAAGAATCGCTTTCGGACAAAAACCCGTACCCGGGATGGATGGCCTCAGCGCCAGTGTTTTTGGCCGCCTGGATAATCTTGTCCTTGTTTAGGTAGCTTTTCCGGCTGAGGGAGGGACCGATATTGACTGCCTCATCAGCAGATTTAACGTGAAGTGATTCCTCATCCGCATCGGAAAAAACCGCAACAGTCCTGATGTTCATTTCTTTACAGGCACGGATAATTCTCAAGGCGATTTCGCCGCGATTGGCAATCAGAATTTTTTTAAACATGCAATAATGCTTACCCTTCTTGTATACTGAAAATTGGTATTTATTGGATCTTCATATGAAGCAGTGCCGGCTTCACCGGATGACCGAAGATTTTGTTGTAGGGTTTGCGAATGGATGGTCCAGAAGCTGGCTTTATCCAATTTCAATCTCGATCAGCTCCTGGTTTTTCATGACGAGACCCTCATTTTCTACAAGGATCCGCTTTACGGTCCCGGCCTGAGCGGCTCTCAGTTCAGTAAAAATCTTCATGGACTCAATCACGCATACCACATCTGAGGTGTTTACCTTCTGTCCGACCTCCACACAGGGACTTGCTTCAGGACTGGGAGAACGGTAGAAGGTGCCCATCAAGGGTGAGGTAATCATGTAAGTTTTTGCATCCAAGGGGATATCTCCTTTCTACAAAGCCAATTTCAAAACGCCCCTTTTTGCCCAATATCTGTGTCCCCGATGAGCGGAATCTACGCTTCGCTTCGACAGGCTCAAATTTTAATCCTCGAAATCCTCAATGTATTTCTGTGGTTATAATTTTTGCCTTCCCCCGCTCAAAGTCAGGGATCTTCGACTTGATATTAGGAGAAATTCCTATCTTTCGTTCAGACACTACTTAGAATTTACGAAATGAAGGTCTAAAATAGCCCAATCTTAAACATTTTTTCAAGAACAAAATAGCCAATGGAAACGCTTGACCAGTCAACAGCTGATTTGATCATGCGATGCGTTGCCTATCATAATAGGGCCTTTCTACCGGAAGACGAATCTGAGCGGTGTCTCTTTTTTGCCAGATTACTCCGTGATGCTGATAAATTGGATATCCTGAGGGTCGTTACGGATTATTACCAAAGGAAAGCAGGAGATCGGAATGGGGCTATCGAACTTGGCCTGCCTCGTGGGCGTTCCTTTCCGTATTGCCCGATTGACAAAATCCAGCAGGATGATGGAGTCATTCACCACAATGCCCAAAAGGGCCATCAAGACAATGACGGGTTGAACATAGGAACGGAACTGAGTCGCCAACAGGACATCGATCAGCAGGATTGCAATTTGGGAACTTTTTGCTGAAAAGAGGCTTAATAATCTTCAATCGCGCCCGTCAGCACCTTGCACTTGTACCCGTGCTTGATCGTCCGGTTCAAGACAGGATCGTGGAGTTGGAAGTCATAAGCCTCTCCGACCACCAAACCTTCAACAGTCCCGATGGTGCCTGAGAAAAACACCAGGCCGTCTTCGAATGCTCCCAGTCTTTTTTCAAGGTCCTCAAGCCAATATCCCGGCGGGAACAGCGCACCGCAATTATCTTTCTGGTACGGGGAGCCCTTGCCCTCGCGGGTGACCGTACAGGACAATTCCATCTGGCCAAAATGGTCTTTCACCTCGGCATAGGGCCACAGGTCAGCCGCGATAACATTGAGGC
The DNA here is from genome assembly GCA_002050025.1 of Desulfobacteraceae bacterium 4484_190.2. Taxonomy (GTDB): domain Bacteria; phylum Desulfobacterota; class DSM-4660; order Desulfatiglandales; family Desulfatiglandaceae; genus 4484-190-2. The sequence goes on along the minus strand of MVDB01000010.1, from coordinate 9,784 downwards.
ACATGTTCTTGGCCTTGGCCACGGAGTGGGCCTCCAGCTTTCTATCGCTATGGTCCGAACCCACGGTCACGAATATTTCGCCCTTGTACCACAGCAGGACCCATTCAACCTCTCCAGAAGTCTGATCTCCATGGACCTGGATATCCTGACTGGTGGTTAACAGGTGATTGCCCAAGGCGAGCAAGGTGGGGACATGTTTGGGGGCCGGGACTCCGTGCTCAGCCAATTCATCAATGTGGTGCTGCAGGGCTTCGCGATCACTGCCTGCCCAACCAGCATTGAACATCCTCTCAACGCTGAAGGTAATATTTTCGGCAGGTTTGTTTAGACGGTTAATTTTTAATTCCAGTTCAACTAGCATGTGCTTTGGCTCCTTTCTAATATCCGCTATAACGCGGGAAAAAGTTCAAAATGTCCTGTGCCGATGAAATTAGCCGACCATGTGCGCAGGCAGAATGGTCACGATAATGGGGAAAATGGTAATCAAGGCCACGGCGAACAGGATCAAGAGGAAAAAAGGGATCGCCGCCAAGGCCACGGTTTCCAGCTTTTCGCCGGTGAGCCCTTGAATAACAAACAGGTTGAACCCCACCGGCGGAGTGATCTGTCCTACTTCAATGACCAATGTCAGGAAAATACCAAACCAAACCGGGCTGAATCCCGATTGGACGGCAAGAGGCAGGGTAATGGGCAGGGTCATGACAATCATGGAAATGCCATCGAGGAAAAATCCCAGGAGCATGTAAAACACGGTCAGGATAGCGATCAGAAGATAGGGGCTTAGGCCAAGGGAGCTTATGAACTTGGCCACTTCAGCCGGCAGTTTGAGGTATCCCATGGCCACTGACAAAAAACTGGCTCCCACGATTATGAAACAAATCATGGCCGATGTTTTGATGGTGCCTTTCAAGGCCTCCACCAAATTGGACCATCTAAGGTCTCCCAAGGCGGCGGCGATGATAACCGATCCCAATGAACCCACCGCCGCGGCTTCCGAAGGGGTAGCAATGCCTGAGTATATTGAGCCAAGTATAAAAAATATCAACGATGCCACTGGCAGCAATTTCAGCAGGGAGATCATTCGCGCCCTAAAGCCGAATTGCTCTCTGCCTCTGGGAGCCAATCCAGGATTGAGCAGCACCCTTACTATAACGTAGCCCATGTATAGGGAGGCAAGCATCAGACCGGGTATGACGCCTGCTATAAACAGCTGGCCTATGGATTCCTCGGCCAAGACGCCGTAAATGATCAATACAATGCTGGGGGGGATGAGCAGGCCAAGGGTTCCGGCCCCGGCTAGGGAGCCGTAACTCAACTGCTTGTTATAGCCATCCTTTTCCAACTGATGCAGGGTAATCTTGCCGATGGTGGCGGCTGTGGCCGGCGACGATCCTGAAACTGCCGCAAAAACGGCCGACCCCACGATGTTGGTATGCAACAGCCTGCCCGGAATGAATTGGACCCATGGTTTCAGGCCCTCAAAAAGCAAATCCGACATTCTGGTGCGGAGAATCATCTCTCCTAAAAAAATGAACATCGGCAATGCGGCCAATGCCCAATTGTTCAGGCTGTTCCACATGGCCTGGGACCAAATTTTGGCCACGGGCATGCTGGTCAAAAGGGTTAGTGAGATTCCGGCCGTGGCCAGAAGGGACATGGCAATCCATACTCCCGAACCCAGCAGGCCAAAAAGCAGGATCAGTACTGTAATGAGCGTGATATTCATTAATCTTCTGCTCCACTATCGGCGATTTCAACTGCCTGGGGTCCTCTGGCTATGAGGGCGGTAAGTTGAGCGATGATCTGGAGAGTCAGGATGATCATGCCTACCAAAATCAGTGCCTGGGGGATATAGAGCGGGGTTTCGGCAGGGGTGTAGGCGACCAGGTTCCGGGCTTTTGATGTCAGCACCATCTCCCATATGAAGATGCATGACAGGCCGGAAAGAACCATGGCGAAGGCCGTGCATAGCAACTCAAGGATGAAATAGCCGGTCCGGCCCAGTCTCTCCCGCAAAAAGGTAATTCGAATGTGAGCCCCTTCCCTGAATGAAAACCCAAGGCCCAGATAGATCAACGCGGCCAAGGCATAACCCGAATACTCACCGGAAACCTCGGTCGACGAACCAAAAAAAGTCCTTAGCACCACTTCCGAAAGAAGCAGGATAGTCATGAGGGCAAAAACAACGGCTGACAAAATGGCCCCGAGATCTGAAATTTTGTTTATGGTTTTAAAAAATACGTTCATATCTGAAACGTTTTTATTGTCCGGCTTGTGTTCATCGCAGCACACTAAATAGAAAGGGGAAATATTTTGGCTCTAGCTGGAAGCGGCATCCGTCTTCTCTCTGGTAACCCGGGGAGCCCTTGGGCTCCCCGGGTTAGTCATAATGCTGCTATTTCAGGTTTTTCCGTTGCGTTTCAAATTTGCTCAGGATATCTTTGCCTATTTTGCCGGTCTTCTTCAACCAAGCATTGATGACGTCCTGACCATTCTTGGCCAGTTTCCCGGCGAGCTCGTCGGAAATCTCGGTGGTGATGGTCATGCCCTTGGCTGCACACTTGGCTTCGTCCTTGGTCATGGCTTCCTCGGCGATCTTCCACTGACGGGCCTCCATATCATTGCCTATTTTTATGAAGATTTCCTGCTGTTTTTTGCTCAGTTTGTTAAACTCGTCCAGGTTGATGTTTATCATGTTCAAAGGTATGGCAAAGTATACGCGCGTGGTGTCTGACAGCACTTCCCAAAATTTGCCGGCCACGGCACTCTGGGATGAAGTCAAAACTGAGTCGATGGTGTTGGTTGCCAGGGCCGGGTAGACATCGCCCCAGGACATGACCACCGCGTTGGCTCCGGCCTTTTTAAGAACGGCGGTACCGTTCTTGTCGTAGGTCCTGATACGCAGGCCTTTGATATCCTCGAATTTTTTAATGGCCTTTTTGGCGTGGATTGAGCTGGGCGGCCAAGGGGCGGTGTATAGGATACGCTGGTTGAACTTCTTGGCTTCCTTTTCATAGTAAGGCCGGGCTATGTCCAGAAGGAGCTTTGCCTCTTTAAAGTTCTTGACAAAAAAGGGTGAGGTGCTCAGTCCGAAAACCGGCGAGGTGCCAATGGCCGCACCCATGAGAACACTCTGGATGGGGACAATGTTATCGGCCACGGCGGTGAAGCGGTCTTCATCCTTAAGCCCCAGCGCCCCGCCCTCGTGCACGGTGATGAGGACTTCACCTGTAAGGGCTTCATTGATACGCTTGGCGAATTCACGGCATGTTTCGGCGTGCATGTTGGCGGCGGAATAGGTAGTGGCCAGATTCAATTCCACTACGGCCGACGCTGTTCCGCTAATAAGAAAAACACCCATAACCAAAAAAACGACTAACATTAATTTCTTCAACATCATATACTCCTTTCAATTAAATAATTGGCGTTTCCGGCAGTATCGGAAACAATCATTTGATTCCATTTGGATGGGCCCCCGTGGCCCTACTGCTTGAACTTATGTTTGGGAATGAAACCGGACAGTCTTTGTTCCGCGGAAGGAACGATTGATCCCATCGTTGCCAGACCGTGGCTGGAGCTGGCCTCGATTAAGAGGAATTCTTTACTGAACCAGTCATATTTGACACAGCTAAGTAATCTCGACCCGGTCGTGAAGAGCGCTGAAATTTTTTCTTACCGAGGATACCTGATCAAGGTCTATCTCTGCTGTGATTATATTTTCCTTTTCATCTCCTTGGGCCAGAACTTGGCCCAAGGGATCAATAATCATGCTGTTCCCGGCGTAGGCACTGTCTGCATCCGTTCCGGCGCAATTACATGAAATCAAAAAGGACAGGTTTTCATGGGCGCGTGTCCGGTTGAACAGGGTCCAGGCCTCCAGGCGGACCAAAGGCCACGCCGAAACGATCAGGAAAAATTGCGCGCCCAGGTCGATCATTTTTCGGAATTGCTCGGGAAAGCGAAGATCATAGCAAGTGGCAAGGCCCGCTTTGCCCCAAGGTGTATCAGCCACGGTCACACCCTCGCCGGGAGTGAGCAGATCCCTCTCCTGAGATTCGAACCCAAAAAGATGTATCTTGCTGTATTTGGCTATGACCGAGCCGCTTGGGTCCAAAAGCAGGCAGGTATTGAAAAGCCCATTCTCATTTTTTTCAATAAAACTGCCCATCAGAATGTGACAGCCAAGTCCGGCTGCTTTGGCCTTGAAGGTCTGAACCAAGGCTCCATCTACCGGCTCGGCTTCGCTTTGATAGCGGTCAAAACAAAAGAAACCCGTGGCCCATATTTCAGGCAAGATCAGCAAGTCACTCGGTGGGGCCTTATCCAATAAACCGAGCACGTGATCCACCGCCTCTTGCTTGGTCCAGTCATTTCTGCCTAATTGAATACTTGTAACTCTCATGGCAATAAACTTTCCTTAAGGTGATCGGTCAATAATTCGTCCAAAAGGTCAAAGCGCCCAATTGATCAGCCTCCCAGTATGCGCTTCTCCGACGCGTCGAGATGAAAGCTCATGGCCTCGGCAGCCTTGGGGCCGTCATTTTGCCGAAGTGCCTCCAGGATTTTGGAATGTTCTTTTATTACTGCCTGCCTGCCCTTTTCCCGGGCAATGGACTTGGGACCCAAAATGGAGACCAGGGTGTGGATGTGCTCGGTTATGGATTCCAAAAACAGGTTGTCATGGCGTCGCACCAGGCTAAGATGGAATTCTTCGTCAGGCTTTAGGAATTGAGATGGGTCTCCATATTCCAGCAGCTCCTTCATGGATTCCAGCGAACGATGCAAAAAAGCGAAATCAGCTTCACTCAATGAGCCAACCAACTGCCGGACAATATAGGTTTCAATGATCCGGCGAGCCTCGAACAGATCGTGGATTTCCTTTGCCGAAAAATCCTTTATCTTAAAGCCGCGGCCATCGACAGCCACTAAGAAGCCCTCGCTAGCCAATTGAAGCAAGGCCTCTCGCACCGGAGTGCGAGAGACTTGGAGGTCTTCGGCGTATTGATTGGCGCTAATAATGTCGGAGCTTGTCAACTGACCGCTGGAAAACAGGTCCCTAATCCGAGTATAGGCCATTTCCTTAAGCGTTTTAGGCTTTTTTAATGGGCTGATTCTTTGCATTTTTTATTTCCAGTTAGCCGCCGGGTTGCCATCGGCCCTAACTGGCTGCCTTTAAAATTAATCCCCATAAGCTAAGCCCATAAGCTGCATACAGCATGTAACATGTAGCGAATAGATGTCAAGTCGTTTCTGCCAGCTAACCCGGATATTTCAAAGAAAAGAGGCGAAACCTCTTAAAATATGATATAAATCAATTGGTTATAAAATGTTTTCTATTGTAGAGGTATCGCCCTTTTTCCTTTTTCCGGATAGACAAAGGTATTAATTACTGTCTGTTCGCTTGCAAGATAGTCGATGTGGCCGTCAGGGTTTAGACTAAAAGGGTTATCGTGGCCAGGTATGATGATTCTCGCTTTTCGGCGGATTGTTTTATAACTGGTTAAAGCTTCTTTTTCAGAGTAAAAAGACGGTGGCGGGATCTCCTGCATAAATTCCCAGGCGTTTTTGACCGCATCGCTGGCAAAGATGACTCCTTCCTTCTTGTAAAAGAGGCCGAGAGTTCCAGGGGTGTGCCCTGGCAGTGAGATCACTTCCAGACCACTGAAAATCTCTTGGCCATCTTTCACAGGGGTCAGACGTTCCTGCATAGCTTTGACAAAAAGTTCAGGAACGTATGTATCGCCACAATCCCTAAATTCTCCGCTTATTACATATTCAACGTCTCTTTCGGGTACAAAAATCTGTGATTCGGAAAAAATTTCTGCATTAATAAAGTGATCGAAGTGGAGATGAGAAATGAACACCATATCAATCTGATCTATACTCAGGCCGATTTCGGCCAGCCGATTGAGCAAGAGGGCACGGTCACCGTAAGAACCGGTGTCAAACAGGATGATTTTGTCTCCCATTCGAATTAATGCTACCGTACACCAGCCCAGGGCGCCTCTTTCAGATGTTACCGGAACTCCGGGAAGAAGAATTTGATATTTGAACATTGTTCCTACTCTCAGTTTCTTTTTTATGTTTAGGGTATCTCTTCAACGCTTTTCGGAGTGGGCTACAAATTCCTGCTGATAGTAAATTTGTTTAATAAAATCGGCCTTCCGTGTAAAGGATAAAACCTCATTTCAAGGGCTTTGCGCAAATCTACCAAAGTTCACAAATCCAATTCGTATTCCTTAATCTTACCGATCAGCATTGGCCGACTGACTTCCAGGATTTTGGCGGCCTGTGTGCGATTCCCATTAGTGAGTTTGAGGGCCTTTTCGATAAGATCTCGCTCCATCCATTTGGCGGCTTTTTTGATAGAAAGGTCCTCGTCAGACCCAAGATAGGGGGGGAGTTTTTGAGCTTTCATCATGTTTTCAGGGAGCTCGGCGGGTGAAATCCATTTGCCAGGTGCAAGTAAAATGGCCCTTTCGATGACGTTTTCCAGTTCCCGGACATTGCCCGGCCAGGTGTATTCAATTAAGACAGGCATCGCTTCAGAAGAAAGCCCCTGAATATTTTTTTTCAGTTTTTTATTGAATATGTCGATAAAGTAACCAACGAGAAGGGTAATGTCTCCGCGTCTCTTTCTCAATGGGGGCAGATGAATGGTCATGACATTAAGCCTGTAAAAGAGGTCTTCGCGGAATCTGCCCTCCTTAACTTCCTCCTCCAATACTTTTGACGTTGCCGCAATAACCCTGACATCGATTTTTTTAGAGCCAACATCTCCCAGTGGCGTGATTTCTTCTTCCTGAAGAACGCGCAAGATCTTTACCTGTAAAGACGGGGGCATTTCTCCGATCTCATCCAGGAAAATAGTCCCCTTGTCAGCCTCCTCAAAGTATCCTTGTTTGTCTTTTACAGCGTCTGTGAATGCGCCTTTTTTGTATCCGAACAATTCACTTTCAAGGAGATTTTCCGGGATACCTCCGCAGTTAATACTAACCATTGGCCCGGATGCTCTGGGGCCGTCTGCATGTATGGCCCTGGCAAACAACTCTTTTCCGGTACCGCTTTCTCCGGTGATAAGCACCGTAGTCTTATGTTCAGACACCTTACTGACAAGATCAAACACGTGGGCCATGGCCTCACTTCTCGCAACAATGTTTCTAAAAGAATATTTTTTTTCGATCTCATTAATTTTTGTTTTCAGCCTGACGTTTTCCTCTTTTAACCGTTCCCGCTCGTCGGCCTTTTTAAGGGTCAAAAGGACCTCGTCTTTTTTAAAGGGCTTGGATATGTAATCATAGGCACCCTCTTTTATGGCCTCCAAAGCGGTTTCAACAGTCCCGTAAGCGGACATCATTATATAGGTCTTTTCGGGATATTTTTCTTTTGCATGCTGAAGGAAGGTCACTCCATCCATACGAGGCATTCTGATATCGCAGAGAATAAAATCAAAGTCAGAACGGTCCATCACCTGGAGACCGCTGGCCCCGTCTGCTGCGCTTTCAACGCCGTAACCAGCTTTGGTCAGCAAGACTTCCAGCATATGCCGCATGTTCTCTTCATCGTCAATGATAAGCACTCGTTGTTTAGGCATAAGATGTCTCGTAATTTGTATAAGTTATTAAAAATAAAGATGTTTCTTGGAGGCCTGGAACTCTTCTCAATAAGTTCGGGCGTTCACAACCGGATTAATGCACAGCGAAATGAAGCTAAAATTTCTCTGCCTCAATGATATTATGCATCTTTTGTCTGACAAAGGGGGAGACGAATGATTATGGTTGTCCCTTTTCCCACTGTACTTTCAGCGCGAATTGTTCCCCCCAATCCTTCTAAAATCCTGTAGCAGACAGACAGGCCAAGTCCGGTTCCTTTGCCAGGTTCTTTAGTTGTATAAAAGGGATCAAACATATGACCAAGTTCTTGCTCCGGTATGCCAGACCCCGTATCCGTGAATTTGAGTTCCATGGAATCATCCTTCACAAGGCTCTCTATCGTCAAGACCTTAGTGTTGATATCATCAGGGCTCTCGTCGCGCTCCATGGCATCGGCAGCATTCATGACAATATTTAGAAAAACCTGTCTCAATTGGTCGGGGTCTGTACAAACAGTATCTTTCGCTGCTTCAAGCACTGTCTGCACGTGTAGGCCAGCCATGATGCGCTGAGGTTTGAGCATATCCATAAGGTCCAGGATCAGTTTATGAACGCTTGTTTCCTTCTGTTCGCCGCTTGTGAGCCTAGAAAAGTCAAGGAGCTGCCGGATAATGTCGTTTATTCGTATGATTTCTGATTCTATTCGGTTCAGGAAATCACTTTTTTCTTCCTGAGTAAGACCGTCCTTCTTGATCAAATCAAGATATCCCAGGATAATGCCTATTGGGTTACCGATCTCGTGTGCTACACCCGTCGCCAATCTGCCCACTGACGCAAGTTTTTCAGACCTGATAATTTCGTTTTGGGCTTTTTTAATCTCCTCATTGGCCTTTTCCAGGGAGGCGATATGGCTCTTTAACTCTTTCTTGTTTTCCTCAAGACGTTTGAGCATCATATTCAGGGATCGAAAAAGCTGGCCAATTTCGTTTCCGGGCTGCTCTGCCAATTGCGGAAAAGGTTCTCCGTCCTTGAATTCATCAGTGATCTGCAAAAGTGCGTAGATCGGCTTGACCACGGTTCTGGAGAGAAGATAGATCCCAAAGAGGACAAGAACGATGGTATTGAGAAATATGTAAATGAGAATGATTTTTTCTGATTTTCGCAATACCTCGTAAACAGGACCAAGATGTGCACAGATGGTGGCGGCACCTGTGATACGGCCTTGAGCGAATATGGGCGCAGTGACGTTTACCCTTTCATGGGCGAGCCAGATTATACCCCAGGTGCTGCCATAAAAATCAAAAGCCCCTTTTCTGGTTGCCACAGCCTCTCGGGACATGGAGAGGGCCTCTTTTTCGGCCTGGCCCCATGATCCTGTGCTGAGTACTTTGACCCCCTCCTTGTTTACTATCAGGGCCTCTGAAAAGTGACCTTTCTGCAACAATTGACCAATTTCCTTTCTAAAGATCGGGGCAGAATCGAGATTAGTTAAATTTTTGTTCATATGGATAATCGAGTATTCCACCTTTTTTTCCAGCACATGCAGGAGCAAGCGGCCAGCGTCTATTTTGGCCTGTATGAGGTCTTTCTCTGAAAATTTAATCATAACTACATTGATAAGCAGCATGGCAGAAATAATCAGGAAGGCCAGATGCGTCAAAATACCTGTTTTCAAGCTGTAAAACGGAAATCGCAAGACCAGACCTCACCTACATAAGTAAACTAATGTACCAGTTTGTCAGTTGAGGGCCAAAAAAGATATAAAAGAGCGCGCCAAGAGACAGGAAAGGACCAAAAGGGATTTTTACCCGATACCCTTTGCCGGCCGCGAGGAGGAAAACAGACCCGATGATGGCACCTGTGAGTGAAGATACCAGCAGAACAAAAGGCAGGGATCTCCAACCCATCCATGCGCCTATCATGGCCAGCAGTTTTACGTCGCCTCCTCCCATGCCCTGTTTTCCTGTGAGCTTCTCATAAATCAGGCCGACAAGAAAAAGCGCTCCGCCACCCCCAATGATGCCGATAATTGAATCAAACCACGAAACATTGCCAGGAATAAAAGCGACTGCCAATCCTGCAGCAATACCTGGTATTGACAGTACATCCGGAATAATCTGGTGATCAAGATCAATAAAACTAATAGTTACAAGGGTTGCAGCAAACAAAAAAAAGAGAAGGTATTGAAAACT
>MVDB01000135.1 GCA_002050025.1 Desulfobacteraceae bacterium 4484_190.2 | reverse complement strand
AGAGGCGAGGCCCTGGCCATGGTCTAATACAACTGTAAGGCCGTATATCCCGAGACGATCGGCAAAAATTACACGGCCATTGTTGGCAGCCTGAACTTTTGAGTTTGCCAGCGAAGCCAGGTCCACACCCATGTGCACCTGTTCATCAACCTTTTTCCCTTTATAGTAGTAAAAGCGATGATCAGCAAATTTCGCCATGGTGGCCGCATTTTTGAGTCTAACCCAGGTCCCGTCCCACAGCTTCTCAGGGTTTGTTGCTGTCCTCAGGTTATAAAAGACAGAACCATTATCTTTCCTCAAGTCCCGATTAATCATTAGAAATTTTTTGATATCAGTGTCTGTCGGGTTAAGACTGTAAAAAGAAAAATAAGGAAGAATACGCTTCAAGAATCGATCGGTAATATTAAGCCGCTCTGTCCGAAAGCGCTTTCTACGTATTTTACAGTAAAAGCTGGCCGTTGACTGGTTCCCTGCCTTATCTTTTGCCCACAAGCGGACTTCGGGGTTTGCCTTTGTATTATAGGGAATAGCAAAATAGCAGACGTGATACCCGTCTTCAGAGTCTTTTACCTGAAAACCCGGAAAAAGGAAATCATTGACAAATAACCCGCTCTCAATCGAATCGGAAGATGCCTGGTACACGATAAAACCGGTCCCGCCGACGTTGACATAGTGCATTCGGCTTATGGCCCGAATAGCTGGTGGAATTGTATCCACCGTCATTTTGTGCTCAACTAAAGACTGGTTTCCATCCCCTCCCCTTCTCCGAGAATAATCCCAGGCACTGATCTTAAGGTCCACGCGGCCCTGAGCCAGATTGAGTTTCGCAGGATCTATTGAAAATTCTGTATCAAATTGATGGATGCCTTCACTGTTGAAGAGGCCTTTAAAGGGGAATTTTTTCTCAAATACAAGTATGTTCCGCCCTTCCTGGTTCACGGAAACCCTGACAACCTTAAGGCCCCTTTTCATATCGCTGGCACTGAGTGAAAATTGTTCGCTTCCTGAAAGGAACTCAGGTAAAGGCTCGACCGTCACCCGGGGTTTTTCCCCTTCAAAGATACACCACAAAAACCAGGCAAGAGCTCCAAGGATCAATACAATCGACACAATCGTTATGAATAAACCTATATTTCTTCTTTTTTTCATACGTTATACAACTCTCAAAAAGGTTATTTTGCCAGTGACGCTTTTAGTGAAGGATATGATTAACCATATTCTTGCAGCGGAGTCAACCTGAATAGTTAAGATTTAAATACATATATCTGAACTTATACGCCTCACCCTTTCCATAATTTCGTTTGGGTCCAGGGTTGTGAATTTTCTATCTTTCATAAGTACCTTCCCATCCACGACTACGTCCTTCACATCGGCACCGCTGGCAGAGTAAACCAAGGCAGACAGCGGATCATAAACAGGACAGAGGTTAGGCCCCTGAAGATCCACCACAATGATATCTGCCTTTTTTCCTACCTCAAGGGTCCCGACTTGATCTTCCAGACCTAAAAAACCTTACTCAATTTAGCGGCAGTATCCATCTCCTGAAACAGATCCAGATTGTTGTTGGATGAGCAACCATCTGTCCCCAGCCCAATGGGAATTCCCAGCCTTACCATATCCAATACCCGTGCCACGCCTGAGCCCAATTTCATGTTGCTCTCAGGCACATGAACCACCTTAGCCCCATTTTCTTTGAGACACTCTATTTCCCTGTCATCCAAATGTACTGCATGCGCTGCTATAAGGCCATCGTTGATTAAACCAATTTGGTCAAGATAATGTACAGGTCTTTTCCCGGTTTTCTTCAGGATCTCATTCACTTCGTCAGAGGTCTCGGAAAGATGAATCTGAAGAGGCAAATCAAACTGCTGAGATATCTCCCATGCATCTTTCAGGGTTTGTTCGGAACACGTCAAGGGACTGTGACAAAATATGCCTGGCATTATCAGATCCGAAATACCAAGCCATCTTTCTATGAATTCCTTTGCAACCACAAGATTTTTTTCAGGGTCTTCAACCCCCGGCGCGGGAAAATCTATAACCCCTTGTGAAATAAGCGCTCTGAGCCCTGAGTCATGTGCAGCCCGAACCGTCTCATCTTGAAAAAAATACCCGTCTATGAAGCATGTGGTACCTGATGCGATCATCTCCAGACATCCCAGCAGCGCACCCCAGTAAACCGTATCCTGGTTAAGGAATTTGGCCTCAGCAGGAAAGATCTTTTCAAAAAGCCATTGTTTCAAAGGCAAATCGTCTGCAAGGCCCCTGAAGAGGGTCATGGCCGCATGGGTATGGCCATTTATAAGACCAGGCATAATAATGGCATCTTCGGCATTAATGATTTCCGCATGAGAGCCATGGATATTATCTGTTTCGCTCTCACCTCTAGTATCCGTAATCCGTCCATCAGTTACAAATATATTACCTTCCATGATTGGTCCCTGGTCTTCCACCATTGTAACAATCATGCCGCCTTTTATAATTAGATCAGGACTAATTATACGGCTTGGAATCTCTTGTCCAGCCACGTTTAATACAGTCATTTATTGAAGTCCCCTTAAGCATAACATGTTACGTATCCCGTGCTGCAGGTTACGATTTTAATTACTTTCTCTCCTACCGAGAATCGAAGAAAAGACCTTAAGGCTCTGAAACCCCGTGGTCATAATTTATTTTCTTGACACTTTTGCATTCTCTAAGACAAATTAAGGCCTCAATTCTCAGATTTCGGGCTATCGGAGGTTCAAAGATCAAAATATGACTATTATTGCCCCTTTCAGGGGACTAACCTATGACTTTTCCAGAATAAAAGATTTCTCGAATGTAGTTGCGCCGCCCTATGACGTGATCTCAGAGCCTGAACAGGAGGCATATTACCAGGCAGACCCCCATAATGTCATCCGTTTAATACTGGGGAAAAAAAAGATTGGAGACTCTGATTGGGATAACAGATACACGCGCTCCGTTGATTTTTTCAAGAGATGGGAATCCGCTGGCATCTTAGTTCATGCCGATCAGCCCTGTATATATGTCACATCTCTGACATATGACCCCGGGAACGGAGATAAACAACGCACCCGGTGGGGCATTATAGCCCTTGTACGAATAGAGGAAAAGAATTCAGGGATTATTCTTCCCCATGAAAAAACCTTTTCGGCACATAAGGATGACCGACTAAGGCTTATGCGGGCATGTAACGCCCAGTTAAGCCAAATCTTTGGACTTTACGAGGACCCGGACAACGCCATATTAAATGCATGTAAAAAAGACATGGACACTCCCCCCCAGATAACATTTCAATTCGGAGACGGCACAACACATGAGATGTGGATCTTACAAAGCCCTTACCTGTTCAAAAAAGTGGCGGATGCCATGTCTGATAAACGCATTTTTATTGCAGATGGCCACCATCGTTACGAAACTGCACGTAATTTCAGGAACCTGATGAGGGCACGGCACGGCAGCCGACCCGTAAACAGGGCCTATGAATATGCTATGATGTACCTATCAAACATGAATGATGAGGGTCTGACTATCTTGCCTTCTCACAGGCTCATCAAAAACGCTCCCGATTTTCAGCTTCAGCCCTTTCTTGAAAAGATAGAGGAATGGTTCAATATTTTAAAGTTCTCCTTATCGTCTCCCGACCTCACCCGGCAATGCTCTGCTCTCAAGGAAAAACTCGCAGAAGCAGGACGTTCAAACAGTGCCATGGCCTTTTACCATCAGAAAGTTGATGAATGCTATCTGTTTTCACTCAAACCGGGCGCAAGAGAAAAAATGGGAGACGATCTTCACCCTTCACTAAAGAAACTTGACGTCCTCGTTTTGTCCAGGTTTATTCTGCAGAAAGGCCTTGGATTCAACCAGGAAGATCTGGATAATGAGGAAATATTTCATTATGAAAGCAGCATGAAGACTGCTGTATCTCAGGTCCAATCCGGGAACCAGAAAATGACATTTTTACTGAACCCCACCAAAATAGGTCATGTGAAGGAAATTGCCAATAACTCCCTGGTCATGCCCAGAAAATCCACTTATTTCTACCCCAAGGTATTAAGTGGTCTGGTGTTCAGCAAGATAGAACCTCATGAAATCGTCCAGGTCTACTGAAATCATTGTGCGTCCAGGTGAGCTTATTGACCACTTCATGGATGGCCGCCTCAAGCTGATCCAATCCAAAGATGGGTACAGATTCTCCATCGATGCCATCCTGCTTGCCGAATTCGTGACTATCAGGCAAGGAGATGTTGTTATTGACCTCGGAACAGGCTGCGGCGTAATTCCTTTGATTTTGCTCCTCACAAAATTGGTTGGTTATGCTTTTGGACTGGAAATCCAGGAAGAACTTGCTGCTCAGGCCGCACGGAATGTCCTTTTGAATGGATTTGATGATAAAATGCGGGTCGTTCTGGGGGATATAAAAAAGCCTCCTATTGCCGAAGAATCTGCCGATGTAGTTATATGTAACCCGCCATATCGCCAGGTAAAAAGCGGACGAATCAATCCTGACCCACGCAGGGCCATTGCCAGACACGAAATAATGGCCAGTATAGACGATATTTTACGCGCCGCCAGAAACATCCTTCGAAAAAAGGGGAGGCTTGCCGTTATTTATTCTTCGGTTCGTCTGGCTGATATACTGGTTCGCATGCGGCGCTTTAACCTGGAACCCAAAAAGATCCAAATCATTTACCCGGATTTGAACTCCGGTGCCAAGCTGGCCCTTGTAGAGGCAATCCTGGGGGGGCGGCCGGGCCTGAAGATAAGTCCTCCTATTATTGGTCAGGGCAACTGGGAAAATCAGGATCTCCAATAATGTGATATCAGGGCCTTGAGGATTTCACGTTTCGTTTTTCGGTCCGATTCTGAATTCAATCCTAGCGATGGCCTTTCGGCCAAGTTTTGTGTTCAGTTTTTCTCTAATACTCTCCTCAACAAATTTCAGCTCCTGAAGCCAAATCGGATCTGAGACCCTTACTTTAAGCTTGCCATTTTTTATCCATGATGGCCGGGCATTACTGGATATAGCAGGACCCACCACCTCATCCCAGACTCGCCAAATCCGCGCATCGTCAGGATTAAATGGCAGAGTGCCATCGCTCAGTAGACTCGTTATAACGTCCTTTAATGGAGTCAGTGAATTCTTGGCTTCGCCCATAAAATCAGCTCAAATATCATAAACACTGGATCTACCGAAGATTAGGAACCCTTAATAAAATAATCTTTATATTGCCTTATGTATAGCCATCCCGACCAAACCGTTGTGGCTAAAATTATTATCATGATGATATTGGCAACCGGGGGGAGCACAAGGCTTACTTCACGACTGACATCCCCGGTAGGCATCATGAAAAGAAGAATGCTGCCACCTATCATTTGTGCCAGGGTCTTTATTTTCCCCCATCGGCTGGCTGAGAGAACGTCACCCATCTCCTGAGAGACAATAGCCCTGAGCCCCGTAATCGCAACCTCTCTACCAATGATAATGGTCACCATCCACGCACCCACGAGCTGATACTTTACCAGGACGATAAAAGCGCTCATAGTGAGCAGCTTATCAGCCAGGGGGTCGAGGAATGTCCCCAGTGTGCTAACCTCCCTACGGCTTCGAGCAAAGTACCCGTCCAGTGGATCCGTAGCACATGCCAGCACGAAAATCGAAGCGGCTACAAACCTTGCCCAGGTAGCATCCGGGATAGTGAATACAATAAAAACCGGGATGAGTAAAATTCTCAGAAAGGTGATTTTGTTGGCAAGAGTCATATTTTCCATTAACCCCAACTGTATTGAAATGAAGGCTGTAAATCAGGTTCCAAGTTCCAGTTTTATTCAGTCTATCCATTAGGCACTATTAAGTCAAGAATGCAACAATGTTAAATTCAGAAAACTTTATAGCCTTTCGGAGTTTAGGCGTCCCGCCAGAGGCGGGATAAAATCCTTACGGATAAACTCCATCCTAACTTATTGAGAAGTTACCAAATCTAAAGAGGAGAAATCATATGGCCTGGGATTGGGATAAATTACAGAAGCAACAGAAAGGCGGATCAGGCAGAGGCGCTGGACAGCCACCAGGGATAGATGACATCCTTGAGAAAATCAAGGGAGCAAAGGGAAAATTACCCGGCAGCACCTGGCTTATCGTGCTTGTTATCATCATTATTTTTTTTGGGGCCAGCTCATTCTACACTGTGGGCGTAGATGAGGTAGGTGTTGTCCAGAGGTTCGGCAAATACACCAGGACCACACAACCCGGCCTCAATTTCAAATTACCAAGAGGCATTGAAAAGGTAACCAAAGTCAAGGTCAGGTATGTATTTAAGGAGGAATTCGGGTTTCGGACCCTCCAGGCAGGCGTGAAAACGCGTTATGCCTCCGGTACCGCTTACTTAAACGAATCTCTCATGCTGACAGGAGATTTGAATGTGGCCCTGGTTCCCTGGATTGTACAGTACCGCATAATTGATCCATACAAATACCTCTTTAAAGTTGATAATGTGAGGTCCACCTTGAGGGATTTATCCGAGTCCACCATGCGCCTTGTGGTTGGGGACAGGAGCATAAACGAGGTCATCAGCAAACGAAAAGAAATCGCAGACGCGACCAAACAGCAGTTACAAAAAGAACTGGATGAGGCGGAAACAGGCATCAAAGTTACTACAATCGAGATGAAAAAAACCAACGTCCCTGAACCTGTCCAGCCATCCTTCAATGAAGTGAACCAGGCCACCCAGGAAAAAGAGAGAATGATCTACCAGGCCAGGGAGGCCTATAACAAGATCATTCCTGCTGCCAGGGGAAACGCTGAAAAAACCATCAAATCGTCCGAAGGTTACGCCCTTGAACGTGTAAATCAGGCAAAGGGTGATGCCGCAAGGTTTCTCTCGCTATATGAAGAGTATTCCAAGGCCCAGGATGTCACCCGCAGGCGTCTTTATCTGGAGGCCATGAAAGAGGTCTTTCCGCAAATGGGGGAAAAGTATATCGTAGATGCTGACCAGAAAAATCTTCTTCCCTTACTCAATCTTGGGAAATCTGAAGGAGGTAAAAAATGAAATCCAAGGCCCTGATTATCCCGCTTGTCATCGTGCTGTTCATTCTCTACCAGGGGATATTTACCGTGGATGAGACCAAGCAAGTGGTAATTACTCAGTTCGGCAAGTCGGTGGGTGACCCAATAACAGAACCCGGACTCAATTTCAAAATCCCTTTTGTCCAAGCCGTCAATTACTTCCCTAAAAACCTCCTTCAATGGGATGGCGACCCAAGCCAGGTTCCTACCCTGGACAAGACTTATATTTATGTAGACACATTTGCCCGATGGAAGATCGTTAATCCATTAAAGTTTTTCCAGACGGTTAATAACGTGGTCGGTGGCCTTGCCCGGCTGGATGATATCTTAGATGCTGCGGTTCGCAATTTTATAGCAAAAAACCCCCTGATAGAGACTGTCCGTTGGACCAACCGTGAATTGGATGTCAGTGAAGAAGGTATTAAGCAGACCGCTTACAAGAGAGTGATGGCCGAAATCACCACAGGGAGGCAGGAGATTGTCAAAGGAATATTAAACCAGGCTAATCCCAAATTAAAGGAATTCGGTATACTCCTCATTGACGTTCAGATAAAACGCCTTAATTATGTAGAGGAGGTCAGGAGATCTGTGTACGGGAGAATGATTGCCGAACGAAAACAGATTGCCGAAAGGTTTCGCTCAGAGGGTGAGGGCGAGTCCCGCAAGATCGAAGGAGACAGGGAGCGAGACCTAAAGGAAATCACGTCCGTAGCCTACAGAAAGTCCCAGGAGATTAAGGGAAAGGCCGATGCAGAGGCTACCCTGATATATGCCCAGGCATACAACAAAGATCCGGATTTTTATTCCTTTCTGCAAACACTTGATATCTACAAAAAAACCATGGACAAGGACACCACCCTTGTCCTGTCCACAGACTCCGACTTCTTAAGATACTTTAAGAGCTTGAAGGAAAGATGATTTAGGGATAGTGAAGGAGAAATAAAATGGTAAGAACAGAGATATCCCTTTTTCTTAAAAACATCCCGGGTGAACTGGGGAAACTCTCAACTACTCTGTCAGAAGCAGGTGTCAATATAGACGCCTTAACCATTCAGGATGCCTCCGAATATGTCCAGGGACTTTTCAGGGCACGAGGAAAATCTCTAAAGAGAATCGCACCGGCCGCGAGCTATGGTTCCATGCAGAAAGACTCGGCCGATCATGCCCTGATCAGGCTCCTGGTTGACCACACGGACAAGGCAATTGATCTTTTGTCAAAAGCAGAATATGTTTTTGATATTATGCCCGTTATTGCATTAGAGATCGATAATAAGCCAGGTATGCTGGCAAAAATGGCAAAGAAATTTGGGGAGGAAGGCATTAATATCAACTATATATATGGGTCAGCCATCCCCAAGGGAAAGAAATCCCTGTTTGTGTTCTGCCCGGAAGATATCGACCTTGCAGCCGGAATCTTTAAAGATCAATAACTCTAAGTTGAATCCTTTCATACCCATTCCAACGATTAAGCTCGGGGATGAAGGCCATATTGATGGTCTTCCCATCGAGGGGATATTTTCCAGCCAGACCAAAACCGATAGCCTCAAAGCTCTTTCCTTCCTGCCTCACCCTCAATTTAAGATGCCGCTCTCCCACAATCCGGGAACCCAAAACTTTCAATGAACGCGCACAAAAGAGGGGTTCAGGGTTTCCTTCTCCAAATGGGGATAAAATCTTTATTTCACGGATCATTTTACGGGTTATGTCATTGAGCATAATTTCAGCGTCCACCTCAATGGTTGGGATCAGATCCTCATCACCGAATGTGTCATTGGCAAGGGCCTCAAGTTCATTTTTCAGGTTATCAAGGTTTTCCACCTTCAAAGTGAACCCTGCTGCATGGGCGTGCCCGCCGAACCTCTCAAAGAGATGACTGAGCTGGCCCAAGGCCACGTATAGATTAAAACTATCTATGCTTCTTCCGGATCCCACTGCTGTGCCATCCTGAATGCTGAATACCAATGAGGGGCAATGGTATTTGTCCACAAGCCTCGATGCGACAATACCCAGAACCCCTTTATGCCATCCCTCCTCTGCAAAAACCAGAGTCTTGAGGCCATTAAACCCTTCCGTAGTTTTGATCAAACCTTTTATCTGTTTAAAGATATCTTTTTCCACATTCTGCCGTTGGTTATTCATAGTGTTCGCTTCCAACGCAAACTCCCTGGCCATGTGTGGATCTCTAACAGTGAGCATCTTAAGCCCTATCTCAGGATCACCCATTCTGCCTGGGGCATTCAGGCGGGGCGCGAGTCTAAAGGCCAAATCATCCGCTGTTATCTCTGAGGCCCCAATCTCAGCAACCTCCTTCATAGCGTTTATCCCCGGCCACCGGGACATGCCCATGATGTTGATCCCACTATTCACAATAATGCGATTCTGACCCAGGAGAGGCACCCTATCTGCCACGGTCCCCAGGGCAACCAGATCGAGATACTCTTTCAAATCAGGCTCAGGCTTCGATTTAAACCAACCTCTTTTACGCAAGTTGGCCCGAATGGCAACTGCCAAAAAAAATGCTACCCCAACTCCAGCAAGATCTTTGAATGGAAAAAGACAGTCTCCCTGGTGAGGATTAATGACCGGGCAGTTTACGTGAAACCCAATGGGCATCTGATGATGATCCGTTACCACAACTTTCAGGCCCAGGCTTCTTGCGAATGAAATTTCCTCTCCATTTGAGATGCCACAGTCTACTGTAATAATCAGGCCTGTTCCGTTACTCGCAATCTTCCCGATTGCCTCCCTGTTAAGGCCGTAACCCTCGTTTAACCGATTTGGGATATAGCACGAAACCGGGATATCAATACTTGACAGGAAGTTAGACAAAAGCGCTGTCGCTGTGAGCCCATCGGCATCGTAATCTCCATATATGGTAATTTTTTCCTTATTATCGATAGACTTGAGGATTGTTGCAATGGCCTCATCCATACCCTTCATCATCATGGGATCAGCCATATCGGCTAATTGCGGACGCATAAAAGAACGAACCGATTCCCTGTCTGAAATACCACGGTTTATTAGCAATTGGGCTTGTAAGGGAGTCAGGCCGGCTTCACTGGAAAGCTGGGAGGCCAGAGGAGTTGGCTGCCAATGCGAGGCATGAGCAGTCAGCGAGGGGGTTTTTAACTTCCAGGCCTTATCAGGGGGCACGATTAAGCCAAAAAAAATAAATAATTGTTACGGAGTAATATCATTTTTTTGTATTACCGTTTTCAGATTCATGCTTCTCCAAGAACCTGTTCCACCTTCATGACGTCTTCCGGCACATCAACCTCTATGGAATTGAAAGGAGTTTCCACCACCTTGATCTTGAACCCGTGCTCAAGGGCCCTTAATTGTTCAAGCTTCTCCGCAGCCTCCAGTACTCCTTGAGAAAGGCGAGTGAATTTGAGCAAGAATTCCATTCGAAAGCCATAGAATCCGAGATGCTTATAGTGAACCTGCATGGATTCTGCATCACGAAAAAATGGCAGCGGATAGCGTGAGAAATAGAGGGCAAAATCCTGTCTATCAGTAACGACCTTTACGTGGTTCGGATTCCAGATATCATCTGGATCCGTGATCTTCCACTTAACGGTCGTCATCGGGACGGATCGATCTTCTACAAACGGCTTGACTAACCGGGAGACAATTGATGGATGGAATATGGGCTGATCCCCTTGGATATTTACAATAAGATCCTCTGTATTCAAACCGATTTTCATTGCAGCCTCGCAGATGCGGTCTGTGCCGGACCGGTGTGTCTGCCCGGTCATCACGACCTTACCCCCAAATTCATTCACACACGCTGAAATTCGTTTATCATCCGTTGCCACGCAAACCTCTGAAATTTCAAGGCATGACATTGCACGTTCATATACGTGTTGAATCATTGGTTTTCCACCAATCACTGCAAGAGGCTTACCCGGAAACCGGGTGGACTGATATCTTGCTGGTATAAAGGCAAAAATCTTCATTGTTCAATCAAGCTTCAATGTAGCTTGCGCAGGCGGAGTCTGATTCCCAGGCTGTAACTTTGCTTACTCTTACCTCCTGGCAGTTCAACTGCCGGGAAATGGACTCAAAAACATGGCGTGCAATGTTTTCCGAGGACGGACTTAAACTTCTGAACGCATCCAGCTCATTCAGGAACTTGTGGTCCAGCTCATCAAGTGTTTTTTTCGTTGCTTCCTTAAGCATTTTGAAATCGATCAACAGACCATCTTTCCCCAGTTCCATACCAGTAACATATACTTCAATTTTCCAATTGTGCCCATGCAGGTTTTCACATCCGCCCTTGAATCCTATGAGTTGATGGGCGGCGGCGAACTGTGAAACAATCTTCAATTCATACATTATGCTTATTCCTTATCTGGCTCTTTTGTCTCCTGTTTTCCCTCCTGCTCCTCCTCCTTTTGTTCCTCTTGTTGTTCTTCCCGTTGTTCTTCCTGCTTTTTCACCTCTTCTGGGGTCCTTCCACACTCTGAACACCTTCCATCAACGATTATTCCGGTACAGGTACCGTCCGCGCACAGGACCCTATCAACGATTATTCCGGTACAGGTACCGTCCGCGCACAGGACCCTATCCCCAAGATCAAAACCGTTGTCATCCTCAAAGGTTTCCTCCACTTCCTCAATCAGGGAGACTCCACATTCCATACAGAATTTGGCCTCCTCGGGACTTACCGACCCGCACTGTGGGCAAGTGATACCAGTTATTTCTTTTTCGCAATATGGACATTTCATGTCTTTTTACCTCCTGTCTCTGTTTAAATGATAATGTGTGGTTTGTCAATTGAGGATTAGACGGCGAGAGGCAA
>MVDB01000134.1 GCA_002050025.1 Desulfobacteraceae bacterium 4484_190.2 | reverse complement strand
CCGTAATGATTTTATAAAAGGCTCACGCCTAAACTCCGAAAGGCTATACAGCTATTTTAATTCTATCAAGGCATTAATCCTGTTGTGAACGTCCGAACTCTTATTGAGATATTACCGCTTTGCTCTGCGATTTGGATAATGGGATATTGGGTATTCCATTTCGTCCTGTTGGAAAATATCACGATTTGTGAAATAAGCAAATAGTTGATTTGGCTCTAACTTTTTGATTAGCTCTAACGAAGCTGACGGTTTTTTTCGCAAATACGCATCTTAGATGCAGTCCCGGGAAAAGAATGGAACCTTTGAACTCCTGAATGTCTAAAAAAAACATAAAAAAGGTGTTGACACCATAAATTGGCCATGTTACTCTCAAAAAAATGAATGATAGTTCATTCATTTTTCTTTGCGACCGCTTATGAGATGGTGAAAAATGTAGGACTGAATTGATCAAGGAGGTCTCCGTATGGAAAAAAAGATAAAAAAGGCCGGTGTGGTTGGGGCTGGTGTGATGGGAGCGACCATTGCTGCCCAGTTGGCCAATGTGGGTATCGAGACGTTTCTTCTCGATATCGTTCCCCCTGAACTGACTGACGACGATAAAAAGAAGGGGCTTACCAGGGAAAGCAAGGCATTCAGGGATAAATTTGGCCAGAACGGATTAAATATTGCGCTGAAATCAAAACCGGCGTCCTTCTACATACCGGAAAATGCCAAGTTGATCACCATAGGTAATCTTGAGGATAATCTGGAATGGGTAAGTGATGTTGATTGGATCATTGAGGTGGTCGTAGAAAGGCTGGATATAAAAAAGAGTGTGTTTGAAAAGATAGAAACAGTTTTAAAGCCCGGGACCATTATCACCTCAAATACATCCGGGATATCGGCAAAGGCAATGTGTGAAGACCGTTCGGAAAATTTCCGAAAGCACTTTGCTATCACCCATTTTTTTAATCCCCCGAGATACATGAAGCTCCTGGAGATCGTACCGAATCCTGACACACTCCGTGAAGTGATTGAGACCCTGGCAGATATATGTGAGAAGGTGCTGGGAAAGGGTGTTGTTTATGCCAAGGATACACCCAATTTTATTGCCAACCGGATCGGGACCTATAATATGTTTAGCGTCATCAATGCCATGGTGGACATGGGTTTGACCGTGGAGGCCGTGGATAAGCTCACAGGCCCTGTGATTGGGAATGCCAAAAGCGCTACTTTCAGGACAGGGGACCTTGTTGGCCTTGATACGCTGCTTCATGTGGCAGACAATGTGTATGAAGGCTGCCCCGACGATGAAAAAAGGGATATGTTCAAGCCCCCCGATTTTATCAACCAGATGGTCAAAAAGAAGCTTCTGGGCGAAAAGACAAAGCAGGGATTTTACAAGAAGACAAAGGACAGTAAAGGGAAAAAGGTAATCCTTTCTTTGGATTACAATACCCTGGAATACAGTCCCCAGGAAAAGGTGAAACTGTCCTCTTTGGAGGCGGCAAAAAATGTTTCAGGCACACCTCAAAAGGTGAAATCTCTCTATTATGCCAAAGATCTTGCCGGAAAGTTTACCTTTGGCCATATAAGCGAAATGTTTATCTACGCGGCCAATCGCATACCAGAAATTGCCGATGATATTGTGAATATAGATAATGCCTTGAGGTGGGGCTTTGGCCGGAAAATGGGCCCGTTTGAAACATGGGATGCTGTGGGAGTCAATAAGTCCGTGGCAAAGATGAAGGAGGCGGGATATAAGATCCCCTCCTGGGTCCAGGAGTTGCTTGATAGCGGGAAGGAGTCCTTTTATAAGAAGGAGTCCGGCGTACTGTACTATTATGTTATTCCTTCCAAGGAGTACAGGGAAGTCCCTGTTAAACCGGGAATCATTCTTTTGCCTTCCCTCAAGGACCGGGAAAAACAAGTGGCCGGAAATGCCGGTGCCTCACTAATAGATATTGGGGATGGTGTAGTATGCCTGGAATTCCATTCCAAGATGAATGCCATTGGGGAAGACATTACCAGCATGATCGTGCAATCTGCAGATATTGTGAGCAAGGAGTTTGAAGGCCTGGTGATTGCCAATCACGGTACGAACTTCTCTGTTGGCGCAAACCTGGCCATGGTCCTGTTTGCGGCCCAGGAAGAGGAATGGGATGACCTGGATTGGGCCATCAAGGCATTGCAGGACGCATTGATGAAGCTCAAGTACTTGGACAAACCTGTGGTTGCTGCGCCAGCCGGGATGGCTCTGGGCGGGGGTTGTGAAATCTGCCTTGCCTCGGATCGTGTTCGATTTGCTGCTGAGACATATATGGGCTTAGTCGAAGTTGGAGTTGGTGTGATCCCCGCAGGCGGTGGATGTAAGGAATTGCTTATCCGAAATACAGAACACCTGTTCGAGGTTCAGAGGGGTGGGGTTTACCCGAAACAGATCGAGTTCATGCCCTTTGTTGCCAGGGCCTTTGAGACGATAGCCATGGCAAAGGTGTCAACCTCCGGACCTGAAGCCATCAAACTTGGTTATCTGAGACCGACTGACAAGTTAACGGTCAATCGGGATTATTTGATTGAAGACGCCAAAAAGACGGTTCTGGCAATAAACATGGAGGGCTATACACCGCTTAGGCCCCTTGAAGAGATTCGTGTTCCCGGAGAGAATACCTTTGCCATGATGAAGCTTGCCTTATGGACAATGCATGAACAGGGTTTTGCCCTGGATCACGATGTGACTGTAGGTACCAAGGTGGCATATGTTCTGTGCGGCGGAAATGTGCTTGAAAACACCAAGGTGAGTGAGCAATACCTCCTGGATCTTGAAAGAGAGGCCTTTTTAAGCCTGTGCGGTGACCCCAAGACCCAGGCCAGGATTGAGCACATGTTGACGACAGGCAAACCACTTAGAAACTAACGTAAAATTTTCTGATGGAAATTTTATTAAGGGAGGAAAATACTATGAAAGAAGCCGTGATTGTTGCTGCCTGTAGAACGGCAGCCGGAAAGGCCCCTCGCGGAATTTTAAAGGATACACGGCCGGAGCATATGGGATGTACTGTGCTGGGGGATTTGCTGAAAAGGGCAGGGGACCTGGATCCGATGCTTATTGATGACGTGATTATCGGATGCACCTTTCCCGAGGCTACTCAGGGCCTCAACCTTGGCCGTGTTCTGGTAATGTCCATGGGATGGCCGGATCGGGTTCCTGGAATGACGGTAAATAGATTCTGTTCTTCAGGTCTCCAGGCAATTGCCATTGGGGCTGAAAAGATCATGTGCGGGTTTGCTGATGTTGTGATTTCCGGTGGTGTGGAGAGCATGAGCCAGATACCAATGGGAGGAAGCATGATGTATCCCAATCCAGCGTTGGTAGACATGAGGCCGGGCGCATTTACCGGGATGGGGTTGACCGCCGAAAACGTGGCCGAGCGCTATAGTATTGGCAGGGAAGAACAGGATGAATTCGGTGCCAGGAGCCAGCAGAAGGCTGAGGCCGCCATCAAAGCAGGTCGATTTAAGAGCCAGATTGTTCCTTTGACCATAAAGCGACAAAAGCAACTGCCAGACGGGCATTTTGAATATGAAGAGTTTATTTTCGACACGGATGAAGGGATGCGTCCCGGAACTACCAAGGAGAGTATCTCAAAGATTCCCCCGGCCTTTAAACCAAATGGAACAGTAACGGCCGGTAACTCATCCCAGACGAGTGATGCGGCAGCAGGGGTCGTGCTCATGTCCAAGGAAAAGGCCAAGGAGCTTGGCCTGAAACCAATGGCTACCTTTCGCTTCCATGCTGTTGAGGGCTGTGAACCGGAATACATGGGTGTGGGTCCATCTGTGGCAATTCCTAAGGTACTCAAGATAGCCGGTATGAGCCTTGATCAGATGGAGTTGATTGAACTAAACGAGGCCTTTGCAGCTCAGGCGATTTATTGTATCAAAGAACTGGGGATAAATGAAGAGATAACCAACGTGAACGGAGGGGCTGTTGCACTGGGCCATCCCCTGGGCTGTACTGGCGCAAAACTGACCACACAACTGATATATGAAATGCAGGAGAGAAAACTTCGCTGGGGCTTGGTATCCATGTGTATCGGCTTTGGGATGGGTGCAGCAGGCATCTTTGAAATAGAGGACTACTGACGGATTGATTAGTGAAGATTGACTATTGCCAATTGAAAAAAATCATTAATCTAAAATCGAAAAAGGAGTAAAAAATGGCTGGAGAAAAACTTTTTAAAGGTGGGGAGTTTTTGATTGTCGATGCATTACCTGAAGAAATTTTTACACCTGAGGATTTTGATAAAGAACAGCAAATGATCGCAAAATCTGCTGAAGAATTTGGTGTAGGTGAAATTGTAGCTAAAAGTGATGATCTGGTCGAACTAAACCCTGAATTGGTAAGGAGCCTGTTAAAAAAGGCTGGAGATCTGGGCTTCCTTGGAGCTGATATGCCTGAGATTTATGGAGGGTCAGAACTGGACAAGGTAAGCTCAACTCTGGTTACCGAATGGATCAGCCAGGGAATAACCTCTTTCGCGGTGGCATATGGGGCTCATACTGGTATAGGGAGTCTGCCTATTGCACTTTTTGGAACACAGGAACAAAAGAAAAAATATGTCCCAAAGTTGGCATCTGCAGAAATGGTAGGCGCATTTGCGCTTACAGAACCCGGGCACGGTACTGACGCCTTGACTTCGGACACAACGGCTGTTCTATCAGAAGATGGAAAATATTATGTTATAAATGGCCAAAAACAGTTTATAACTAATGCCGGCTTTGCTGATCTCTTTATTACATTTGCTCAGGTTGATGGAGAAAAATTCTCAAGCTTTATTATAGAGAGAAACTGGGATGGGATTTCCTTAGACGAGGAAGAGAAGAAAATGGGAGTTCACGGCACCTCAACGCGTGCTGTAATATTTCAAGACGTCAAGGTGCCAGTGGAAAATGTCCTTGGAGAGATAGGCCGGGGCCATATTGTTGCCCTTAATACTTTAAGCATTGGCCGCTACAAAATTAGTCCGCTTGCTGTTGGTTCGGCCAAAATACTGATTTCCGAAGGCGTGAAATATGCCAAAAGCAGGGTTCAGTTTGGAAGACCACTCTGCGAGTTCGGCTTAATAAAGCACAAAATTGCCGAAATGGTAATCAAGACGTATGTTAATGAGAGCATGGTCTATCGCAGTGCCGGGCTTTTGGATATGACCCTTGAGGAAATTGATCCTTCCAGTGAGGAAGCGGGGAAAAAAACCGGAGAAGCTCTTAGAAAATATGCCCTGGAGTGTTCTATTAACAAAGTTTTTGGTTCAGAGATGCTGGATTTTATTGTGGATGAGTGTGTACAGATTATGGGAGGTTATGGTTATATCCAGGATAATCTTATTGAAAGCGCCTACAGGGATTCAAGAATCAACCGGATATGGGAGGGAACAAACGAGATCAACAGGCTCTTGATAGTAGATATGATGATGAAAGCCGCTATGAAAGGAGAGCTTCCCCTTGTTGAAGCCATAAAAAAGGTGACAGGCGAACTTCTTAGTTTAAGACCTCAGATGGGCGAGGAAAAAGAAGCCCTTGAAAATGAGCGTAGAATGGTGGTAATTCAGATTTTTGCAATGGAAAGCGTCCTCTTAAGGACCTTGAAAAAAATGCAAAAGGATGGTAAGGAGAAATCAAAAATACATATTGCTGCCACGCGCGTCTACATAAATGATGTATTCCCCAAGATAGACATGATGGCAAAACAGATTTTTGCAGCCATATCTGAAGGGGAAGAGCTCAAGACCCAGTTAATGGCGCTAAAAAAATTGGCTCGCTATACCCCGATAAATTGTATTGACCTGAGAAGAGAAATTGCGGATAGTATTATCCCTGCTGCAAGTTATCATTTGACAAAGAGATAGATACAGCAACATTAGAGGAGGAGCAATAGATGGACATAATAGTATGTATCAAGAGGGTTCCCATGACCCAGGAGGTTGATTTAGAGATTGACGATAGTGGCAAGGACATCAAGAAGGATGCCTTGGCCTATGTGGTAAATGACTGGGACAATTATGCAATTGAGGAATCGGTTCTTCTTAAAGAAAAGCTTGGTGGCACAGTTACTGTCATAACAGTAGGGGAGGAAGACGATGAAGATGTCCTGAGGCGTGCTCTTGCCATGGGAGCTGACAAGGCCATAAGGATTGAGCCAGGGGAACTGGA
>MVDB01000133.1 GCA_002050025.1 Desulfobacteraceae bacterium 4484_190.2 | reverse complement strand
GTGCACAGTATATCAATGGGTCAGGTAAATAGAAGAACTTTGCAATCTTTGGCATACTTCAAGAAGTCCTCAGCAGTCATAATGGTAACTCCTTCTATGAAGTCGTCCTGTTTAAGCTCCATCATGTCTACTGTCATTTTACAGGCCACGAATTTTACACCTTCCAGGCTGGCAATCTCCTGCATGTCCGGAAGAGATGGTATGTTGGCCTTTTCCATTTTACCCTTCATCATCCATGTAGCCATGTTCGCCATTCCAGGCAAAGCACCCATGAAGCCTGGAAGTTGGAACTTGACCTTTTCTACCCATCCCTTGCGGATAACGTTAATTCCCATAAAGGTATAAAAGACTGTAGCGTCCATCCCCAGTCTGAGCGAATTGATAGCTAAGATAATCCCGGGATAAGCCCCATCCAGGGTGTCCTTGGAGGTAATAAATGCG
Organism: Desulfobacteraceae bacterium 4484_190.2; assembly: GCA_002050025.1. GTDB lineage: Bacteria > Desulfobacterota > DSM-4660 > Desulfatiglandales > Desulfatiglandaceae > 4484-190-2. The sequence goes on along the minus strand of MVDB01000133.1, from coordinate 9,910 downwards.
GCAGCTTCTCTCTTGGTATTCCCGGTATCCGTTACTGTACCCGATTGTTGCTGATTTTGTGCCATTTTTGCCTCCTTACTTGTAGATTTATTGTTTCACGTCTGTTTTAATCGAAAAACAAGCACAGCCCCTGCGAAGGTCCTCGTTTTTGCCGTGCAGGGGCGGGGATTATCCCCGCCCGCACAGTTCCCCAGTCTAATTTCCTGCCATCATTGCCTCAATATCTGCCTCAACTTCGCCAGTCGGTTTGATATCAAACTTGTCCACCAAAACATTTAGGACAGTGGGAGACACAAACGCCGGGAGTGTTGGCCCAAGGCGAATTCCCTTAACTCCGAGAAAAAGTAGAGCCAGAAGAACCGCTACGGCTTTTTGTTCATACCACCCAATATCAAAGGAAATTGGAAGATCATTAATATCGTCGAGTTCAAAGACCTCTTTCAGCTTGAGTGCAATAACTGCGAGGGAATAGCTATCGTTACACTGCCCGGCATCAAGTATTCTTGGAATGCCGCCAATATCTCCCAGATCAAGTTTGTTATAACGGTACTTAGCACATCCAGCCGTAAGAATAACCGTATCTTTTGGAAGCTGTTCTGCAACTTCGGTAAAATAATTTCTCGCCTTTTGACGTCCATCGCAGCCCGCCATTACAATAAAGCGTTTGATTGCACCGGATTTCACAGCATCCACAACCTTATCTGCCAGTGCAAGGACCTGATTGTGAGCAAACCCGCCAACTATTTTACCGGTCTCAATTTCAATGGGTGAGTCGCATTTTTTTGCCAGTTCGACAATTTCCGAAAAATCCTTTGCGCTGCCTTCAGATCTATCCGGAATATGTTTTACTCCGGGATATCCGGTCATTCCGGTGGTAAATATTCTGTCCTGATAGGTATTATCTTTCTTTATGGGGATAATACAGTTCGTGGTCATCAGTATCGGGCCGTTGAAGGATTCGAATTCCTTGTTCTGATGCCACCAGGACCCACCGTAGTTCCCAGCAAAATGGTCATACTTTTTGAATGCCGGATAATAATTTGCAGGCAACATCTCGCCATGGGTATAGACATCGATACCTGTACCATCAGTCTGTTTTAGCAGTTCTTCCATATCTTTGAGGTCATGACCACTGATAAGGATTCCCGGATTGCTTCGAACACCAAGGTTAACTTCTGTAATTTCAGGATGCCCATAGGCAGAGGTATTTGCCTCATCAAGAAGCGCCATTGTGTTAACGGCGACTTCTCCGCACTTCATTACCATTGCCACCATCTCATCCACAGATAAATCCTTAGTAGTGGACGCCAGGGCCTCCATCAGGAAGGCATAAATATCTTCCTTTTCAAATCCCAGGATAGCCGCATGGTCGGCATAGGCCGCGACGCCTTTTAATCCTATTATCAGCAACTCCCTGAGTGAGCGCACATCTTCATTTTCTGTAGCGAGAACACCTATTGTCTTTGCTTTCGCATGAAATTCTGCCTCGTCATCCGAGTACCAGGTTGCTGAATGGTGCAATTGCTCTGAAAATTCCTGGCCATTTTTTTCTTTGTAGACAGCCAAAAATTTAGTCTTGAGTTCTTCCCGAATCTTCAAACCTTCTTTGATAAGGGAGATGAACCTCTGGTTATCCCAATTTGCATTTGTGATGGTTGTGAAAAGGGACTGTGCAATAAACAAGCCGGTTGCTTTATCGACAATATCGAGCCCTTTTGCCTTTTCACCATAGACAGAAATTCCCCTCAGGACATAGATCAGCAAGTCCTGAAGATTAGCGGTTTCCTCCGGTTTTCCACAAACTCCCTTTACCGTACAGCCTATATTCTTGGCTGTCTCCTGACACTGAAAACAAAACATAATCATCCTCCTCTGTTTAAGTTAATTGTTTTTTCCAAATAAACCTTTTCCATAATTTTTTTTCCAATTTTACATCAAAAATTTGCATAATGCATTGACTTAAGTCAAAATAATCGTTTTTTTTTATTTTTTTTGGATCTGGCCCTCATCCATACACTTTATATCCGGCCCTCTCTCGATAAAATCTCGCCAAACCGTTCTCCTTTGAGGCAGTGGCGCTGGTAATGGTCCAGACAACGGTCAACGATCGTCAATGCCTCCTCAAGCCCATGTATCCCGGGTAATTCTGTTGCCAGTCTGGGATGTCTCCCCAGTTTTCCACCGATCAGGATGCGGTACCCTTTGGTACCCTCCCGCAGAGTACCCGTTGGACAGGCCTGGATGCATTGTCCGCAGGAAATGCACTTAGAATCATCCATTAGAGGGACGCCATCTTGAACAGAAATGGCATTTTCTTTACAGATCTCCACGCAGGCCCCGCAATCGGTGCAGGATTCATCCGAGACTTCGGGTCTGCATGCACCGATGAGCCCCAGGTCAACGATCTGGGGCCGGGAGCATGCATTGGGGCAGTCAGAGACAGAGACGCGAAATTCATGGTGTAACTTTAAGGGACCCCCTACTTTTTTTTTCAAAAACTCCTTCATATTTCTGTGTGTAAGTTTTTGTTCAATTTTTTGGGGCAGGCCATCTGAGTTTACGGCACGGTTAGGACACCCGGTGGGACCGAAGCAGGTCTCAACCTGAAACCCCTTTACTTCATCCTCCATACGGTTTAGAAATCGCTTTTGGCTGGTGTGGACGTGTTCTATAGTAACTTCATTGGCCATGTGCCGGGAGGCTTCCTCTTCCACGCGCTTTTTTACCCGTTTCCTGACAAAGAAAGGGACCCTTGATAAGGCCTTCTCTGCTTCTTTGCTCCAATTCATGGCTTTGCCTTTTATGTGTTAACTTTAATTGGGCCAAAGCCCAATTAAAGGGGTGTCAGCGATCAGCACTCAGCTAACGAATTTGGAACGTGGCTGTACCACCTATATCAGTTCTATGAACTTTGGGTTGAAAAGTAGTAAGCTGACCGCTAATGGCTGAATGCTGATTGCTCCCAATTGAGCGTTTTCGTTCAATTGGGGTGTCAAGATAATCCCGAGTAAACCACATCTCTTGCGATGAGTCCTTGACTTATGTCAAGTATTGGTATTTTTTTCAGAAAAAGGTGGTGAGATATTTTTTTCTCAAGACCGAGAAGGAAAGTGGGGCAAAATATAGCACTCAATAATGTCTATCTGGACACGATCATTGGTGAGTAGGCACTGAGAAGAAGGTGCTGTGGATTGCGCTTACAGCGTTTTTAAGATCGCGATTTCGCACCAGAAAATAGAGAGCCACCCGGGAAGGCCCGAAGGAGATCATTTCAACATTGACATTACACCCGGCCACAGCCGTAAAACAGCGGGCTGCAATTCCTTTACCCTTAACTATTCCTTCGCCAACGATACTTATCAATGACATATCTTCTATTTTCTCAAGTCTCCGAAAAGGCCTGGGTCGCAAAGACTTCAATGCCAGGTGTCCGGACTCCAGGTCCTTGAGCTCCAGCAATAGACTGATGCAGGTTTGAGAGGTGACCACAGATTTAATGTTGATACCGCTTTCGGTTAATTGGCCTGCAACGAGTGCCAGGACTCCTGGTCTTGCGCCTACCCCTGACGAGTGCACCTTAAGAATGCCAATATCTGTGTCATGGGCTACACTTTTTATGAAGTTCTTAGACCTGGGACTTCCGGGGGTTATGAGACTGCCAGGGGCATCCGGGTTTATAGTGTTTTTGATGGCAATGTTCAGTTTTGCTGTCCTGAGTGGCTCCACTGTGCGAGGATGAAGGATCTTGGCACCAAAGTAGGAGAGCTCAGCGGCTTCATCATACGAAAGGATCGGAATGAGTTGTGCCTCTGGAACAAACTTGGGATCAGCGCTCAAATAGCCAGGAACATCCTTCCAGATCTCCAGTATATCAGCTTGCATGGCGCCCGCCAAAACCGCGGCTGAGTAGTCGCTGCCACCTCGGCCAAATGTGGTAATATCACCTTCCTCACTTACCCCGAAAAAGCCGGGAATGAATAGAATCATTTTTTCTTTCAGCAAAGGCCCTAAGTGCGTCTGTAGGTTACGCCTGGTTTTGCGCAAGTTGACTGTGGCATCGCCAAACTTACCGTCTGTGAGCAGGCCTACTTTGTGGGGCATGCGGTAGGTGGCCTTGACTCCTCGGCAACGAAGTGCACTGACAAGCAATTCTACGGTAAATCGTTCACCAAAACTGCTGATAACATCCCTCATTCTTGGCGTAAGCTCCCTGGTGAAATTAAGGCCATAGTAAAGACGCTCAATCTCACTCAAGGTTCTGCTCAGATCACGGACAAACTTCTTATAGAATTTATCCGCAGAAATCAGATGGCGGGCAATGAGAACATGTTTGCTCTTCAGTCGGCTAATGATTCCGGGAATATTTCCTTCATCCTCGAGCGCTTTGGACATACCGTCGATGAGAATGTCTGTGACCCCATTCAAAGCTGAGACCACAAAGATATTGCCACGTCCTCGTTTTCCGATTAGTTCGAGAATGTGGCCGATGTTCTTTTTCCCTTTCAGACAGCCACCGCCAATCTTGATTACCTTCATATTTTTACCTATCTTTATTTCTTTCTCATATCCTTTAAATAAAGTGCCTTTGAGGGGCCTTCGCCAACCGGTCTTTCTTCGATCTGGAATAGCTTTGTTGCTTCCACAAGTTCACCTAACTTCTTGTATCCATAGTTTCGCGGGTCAAACTCTGATGCCTGCTTGGCAATGTTACTGCCCACGGATGCAAGATGGGCCCAACCACTATCGTCCGAAGATGCTTCAACAGCGTTTCTTAATAAATTAACAAGCTTTGTGTCTTTCTTAAGTACGCTGGTTGGTTTGCGGCTAATTTGCTCGCTATAGTCATCTTTGGACCGCAGCACTTCAGTGAATATGAATTTGTCGCACGCAGAAACGAATGCTTTAGGAGTTTTTCTTTCCCCAAATCCATAAACAAAAAGACCGGCCTCTCTTATCCTTGATGCTAATTTAGTGAAATCACTATCGCTGGATACAATGCAAAATCCGTCGAATTTGCCCGTGTAAAGCAAATCCATTGCGTCAATTATCAATGCACTATCGGTGGCATTTTTCCCCGAAGTATATCCAAATTGCTGTATGGGTTGAATTGAATAGAGCAATAGGACTTCCTTCCACCCTTTAAGGCCTGGCATCGTCCAGTCACCGTAAATCCTTTTTACATTTGCTGTTCCATACTTTGTGATTTCCGATAGTAGTCCCTCAACAATAGAAGGTTGAGCATTATCCTCTATTAATACTGCCAATTTTACAATTTTTTCATCTGACATATTCCCCTCCTAAAAGTAACGAGCCATAGATCGTCATTCTGTTTACCTCGATAGCTTCAATTCATTCAAGTGGACTTTTTGAAAACCAATATTTCTTTTCTTCTTCGCAACGGATTGCCAAATCCAGTCCCATTTGATTTAATGTCAAACTGTCCCAACGAATAAACACAGTGCCCGTGTTATCCACTTCTTGTACCCTGCCTTGCCAACCAGAAATGTCAAACCCAAAATCCGGATCAGTCACACCAGATTTTACAGCTACTGGGATCAGTCACACCAGATTTTACAGCTACTGACTCACCAATTTTAAATTTCATATTGCTTCTCTCTACCTACTATTTTTCATCGCCGAACATGGGCATAATCTGCTGGGATGAAGCTTAGCGAAATCCTATTCAGAGTTCATGCCGTGGTTGTGCATAATCTTGAAATTAATCAATATTTCAATCTCAATTTGATCTTGGCACCTATTTAATGTGTATATATTATATAAATAATACACATTAATTTAAAGGAGGTTCTATGCGAACCAATATTATCATAGATGACGATCTTATGAACCAAGCAATGGCACTTAGTCAATTAAAAACAAAAAAAGCCGTTGTTGAGTCCGGTCTTAAATTGTTAGTCCAAATTAAAAAACAGGAACAGATTAAAAATTTACGCGGAAAGCTAAAATGGGATAGTGACCTCGATGAAATGAGGTTAGATCAATGATTTTGGTCGACTCATCCGTATGGATCGATTATTTCAATGGCAATCCCACATAGCAAACTGATTTGCTTGATAATTATCTCTCCAATGTTGCCATTGTGACGGGGGATTTAATCCTCCCAGAGGTTCTTCAGGGTTTCATCTGCCTGTAGTGCGCGTATAGCAAGGACTTTGTGCAATTCCTTTACGGGTCGAAGTAGAAATTTACCAGAATATTCCCTTCCACCGGGTTCAGGGGGAAGAGATTTGCCGTTTTTTTTATATAAAGCAATATTTTCTTTTATAATTTCACACAGTCCTTTATAAGGTGAAAATGGTCTTGACAAATCCGTCCACCTTAAACCGGCCTAGCGAATTTTGTTGTACCAGCTACTACAGAAGATAATGTCGTGTAATCTCTTGTTTCAACTCTTTCTGAAACAATATTTGGCAGATAGTCCAAAACTCTCTTGGTAACATCTACGAATTCATCTAAGTTTTGCTTGGGTGTCTCGAGATCTTCCTGTAAAGAGTTCATTCTGAATTGTCTTATTAATCATTAATTTTAAATTTTAAGTATCCTAAACAATTAATTTCCTAACCGGAAATTAATGATTTGCACTGGCTGGCAGTAGTTCTGATAGCACAACGTTGAATTTCTTTCTTCCTTTGATTCTGTAAATGATGCAAAAAATCCGCTTAATTTTTAATCTACAATATGGCCGAGAAGGGCAGGGCGATCTAAATCTTCAAGCCCACGAGAAATCCTTCTTTGATTGCGTCCAGGGCGTTCCTGGGCTCTTTGGCGTCTCCGACCGTGTAGACCTCTGGAACAAGTGATTCAATTTCATTTACAAGGCTATTCTCGGGTCTTGAACCGGCCGCGATGACGATGGAATTGGCATGGAGAAAATCCGGACCATCCTCCGTTTCCACCTCCAGGCCATCAGGCTTTATCCCTACGGCCTTTGTGTTTGTCATGATGTTTACGCCGAGACGCCTTAATTCGCCCATTATTGTCCACCGTGTTGTAAGACCGATATCTTTTCCGGCTTTTTTGGTCATTTCCACTACAGTGACTTCCTTATTCCCGTTGTTTAACAACTCCGTAAGGGTCTCAATCGACTCTGCCCGGCTGGTCATGAGAAAATGAAGGATATGCGGGGAGAGGGTCCCCTGATTGGCCAAATAGAGCGCAGTTTCTAAGCCCACGGCATTTCCACCTAAGATCACTACCTTTTCCCTGACTCCAATGAGCCCGGCCAGGACATCCCACGCCTGGACCACGTTTTTACCGTCAATACCAGGGATATCAGGCAGGATTGGACTTGCCCCCGCAGCCACCACAACGGCATCAGGGGACATCTCCTTTATGAATGGAATATCCGCCTCCTTATTGAGCAGGATCACCACATCTAGGGCTTTTAGATTATTGACCAGGTCTCTATCTGCCGTGACAATCTCCTCCCTCCCCGGTATGCGTTGGTTCAGAAGCAACTGCCCTCCCAGTATGTCGGATTTTTCAATTAGTGTGACTTTATGGCCCCTTTCTGCTGCCGTACACGCAGCCTTCATGCCGGCAGGACCTCCGCCAATAACCAGGACCTTTTTCGGTTCAGGCGCAGGCATGGACTTCAGCTCCCCTTCTTTTCCTGCCCTCGGGTTTACCAGACAGGTGGCAGGCTGCAAACGGAAAATGCTGTCAAAGCACCCCTGGTTGCAGGCAATACAGTGATAGATTAAGCCGGATTTCCCATTTTTGGCCTTGTTTGGGAGATCCGGGTCTGCGAGAAGCCCCCTTGCGATGGTAATCAGGTCTGCCTGGCCATTTCTTATGACTTCTTCGCCAATGTGCGGATCATTGATCCGGTTGCTGGCCAATACCGGGACTGATACGGCGGATTTAATACCCTGTGCAAGGTATACGTAGGCCTGATGTGGAACACACATGTTTAACTGGGGGATGCGGGTTTCATGCCAACCTCCTGTGACATCTAAGAGATCGATCCCAGCCTTTTCAGCTCCAGAAGCGAAAAGCCTTGATTCCTTATTTGTATTTCCTCCCTCCATAAAATCATTGCCTGCGAGACGCATGAGTATTGGAAAATCCGGGCCAACCGCCTTTCTTACCTTTTCAACCACTTCAAGGCCAAAGCGCATCCGGTTTTCCATAGAACCGCCGTACTTATCTTCACGCAGATTAGTTATTGGTGAAAGGAACTGGCTGATAAGATATCCTGCGCTACCGAGGATCTCCACTGCATCAAAGCCAGATTCTTTGGCACGAACTGCCGCTTCAGCAAATTTGTCCTGGACCTCGGGAATCTCATTTAGTTCGAGGGCCCTTGGAGTTTCACCCGTAAATTTAGATCTTACGGCCGAGGATGAAAATGGTTTCCGGCCCCCGATGGTAGCGGAATGGGTATAGCGGCCTGCCTGGTAGAGCTGGGCAGCTATTTTTGCTCCATTCTTTTTGACAGCATCGGTCAACTGCTTGAGACCCGGTATGAACCTGTCATCATAGATACATATCATGCTTGCCATGCCCCCCAATTCATCTATGGGGCATCCGCCCACGACTATAAGCCCCACGCCACCTTTGGCCCTTAATGCATAAAAGTCGATCAGGCGGTCCGTTACTTCACCTACCGGGGTATATCCCAGGTGCATGGCCGTCATGACAATCCTGTTTTTGAGCTCCATGGTGTTAATTTTTATGGGTGAGAACAGGTAAGGAAATTCCATTTGTTGACTCCTTTTATAACTCAGGTTTAAAGTTAAAGGGTTCACGGTTAACTGATGAAAACTGCACGGTTTTGAGATATTGAGGGGTGGTACATTGAGCGTAACTGCTGCCGTTCATAGTTTCATCAACTATGTCAAGCAATATGAAAAATGCGTTCCAGCGGTGAAAAAAACTGAAAGAAAATCCTCCTCCTCTTCTTCCTTCATATAAGCCCTTTTCCTCATTATTATTCTTATGAAGGCGTATATGGTAATCAGGGCTGCAACGGAGAAAAGGATTTCGTAAAGATGGTAGCTTAGATAGGTAAACCATGTCATTCTTTGTCTGAGGGAATGATGCCATTTTTTTTCCAATTCCCTTAAAGGAATTGAAAGCGCTTTTAGGATAGCGGAATCAACATTTTCCCCGTGTCTCATATAGTTAAGGACTGTTAGTATCCCCTCCTTGCCGGATTTACTAATGATATAGGTTACAAAGCTTTTGCTTTCTTCGTAGGCCAGGGACAGGGAACCATTATCAGGCGGGAAACTCTTTTGTAAGGTGTGCAAGGGGATTAATCTGTCCCTGAAGACAGCCTTGTTTAAAAGAGACCGCTTTTGATGCATTAAAATATCACTTATGCCGTCGCTCGCCCATTGAGCAATCCCTTCATCCAGCCATCTCGGTAAAGCAACTCCCCTGATATGATGGTGAAGCAGAATATGACAGAGTTCGTGTTTTAGTATGTTACCGAGGCTTAATGGGTTAATGTGCATTTTAGAGTGGTCAATCACAATAAGGTTTCTTGCGGGGACAGCAAAGGCCACAGTAAGGGTGCTTTCAGCTATCCTCTGGAATTTTGCTCTGTCATTGATGAGGATGATGGATGGTTTAAGATTTAGTTTCCATCCAAATATACGCTCAAGGTCGGCCTTTATCCCGGGATACATATCCGCTACTTCCAATGCAGCGTATTTCAAGGGAGGGTCATAAAATACTACGGAAAGGATGAGTAAAATTAAAAGAAGAAAGAGGGTTTTTGTTTTCACAAACTTAGCTCCGCTTTGTGTAAATTCTCAAAAAATTTGGGTGGAATTTATCCGTAATGATTTTATAAAAGGCTCACGCCTAAACTCCGAAAGGCTATACAGCTATTTTAATTCTATCAAGGCATTAATCCTGTTGTGAACGTCCGAACTCTTAT